>JBFFND010000473.1:0-2050 GCA_041563375.1 Gammaproteobacteria bacterium
GATCTCGCGCTGTGCCTGGGCAAAGCGGGACAATGAATCCATCAGCAATAACACTTTTTTACCCTGATCACGAAAATATTCCGCCACGCTGGTGGCCAGCATGGCTCCGTGTATGCGCACCAGTGGTGAGGCATCCGCCGGTGCCGCCACTACACAGGCGCGACGTAAACCTTCCGGCCCCAGGATATCCTGTACAAATTCCTTGACCTCACGTCCCCGTTCACCAATCAGCCCCACCACCACCACATCGGCTTCGGTGTATTTGGTCATCATGCCAAGCAGGATACTTTTACCCACACCAGTGCCGGCAAACAGGCCCATGCGCTGGCCACGACCAACGGTAAGCAACGAGTTAATGGTGCGCACACCTACATCCAGCGGCTGGTTGATGGGGTCTCTTAACAGTGGATTAATCGCGCGGCCGGCCAGTGGCATGTCGGCGGCATGTTCATGATCGAGCTGCAACGGGCCTTTGCCATCCAGCGGCCGGCCACGGCCGTCAATCACGCGTCCGAGAAATCCCTCACTGATGCGCACACTGCTGGAATGCCCGGCGGGAATCACCCTGGCATTGGGCACCAGGCCGCGGCTTTCGCCCATTGCCATTAGATAGGTTTTGTCGCCTGAAAACCCCACCACTTCGGCTTCAATGCGGTGATTGCCCGGCGCGACGATATCGCAGCTGGTACCCACCGCTGCTTCACAGCCGACCGCTTCCAGGGTCAGTCCCACCATCCGCGTCAGGCGACCTTCTACGATAGGCTCGGGCATACGAATCAGCTGCTGCTTTTTATTCAGCCCCTGCAGCCAGCGACGCGCGTGTTCACTCTGCGCTGTCATCATCCCCGGCCTCTGTGCTTGATGAATGCAGGCCCAGTTGCTCCATCAGTTGTGTAATGCGATTTTCGACAGTGGCATCCACCACCGACTGATCCGACTCGATAATACAGCCACCGGCATGCACCGATGTATCTGCCACACATTGCCAGCTTTGTTCCTCAAGGTTTAGTTCACCCAGCTTAAGCAGTTCGATATCGGCGGGATTCAGACGTACACGAATATCCCGTGATTTGAGTGGCAAAAATTGCAGTGATTCATGCAGCAGATTCTGGATGTGTTGATGATCGACACTGCCCTCTTTTTTGAGTAACTGTTTTGCCAGTAACATTGCCAGTTCTGTGAGCTGGTGTTCAACCGCTTCATCCATGTCATCCAGTGGCTGTTGCAGAAAATTAATGACTGCCTGCAGTTTATTCGCCTTCTGTTTTACTTCCTGCAAACCCTGCTTTACGCCTTCCGCATGACCAGCCTTGCGGGCTTCTTCATAAGCCAGTTTTTGTAACGCCTCAATTTCTTCAACGGTTTGCGGGCGCACCGTTTCATCACGCAGACCAACGATCTTGCCCCGCAGTTCCGGTGCAATATAATGCCTCACCTGGTCGTCTGAAACGGTATAGGGTTTTTTCATAATATTGTTGACTGCCTGCCTGACAGCATAGGGTTCACGCAGTACTTAATTAAGCCACTCACGCTACAGGTACTCTTCACTGCCGGCACCACCCAGTACCAGCTCGCCTTCTTCTGCCAGACGCCGTGCTGTAGCGAGAATTTCTTTCTGCGCAGCTTCCACTTCGCTGAGGCGAACGGGTCCGCGTGCTTCCATGTCTTCACGCAGCATTTCCGATGCACGCTTGGACATGTTTTTCAGAATTTTCTCTTTCAGCTTTTCGTCCGCGCCCTTCAGGGCCAGGGTTAAGGTATCGGTGGAAATTTCCCTGAGCAATGCCTGAATACCACGGTCGTCCACATCCTGCAGATTATCAAATACAAACATCAGTTCGGAGATACTGTCCTGCATATCCTTATCCAGCTCACCAATCGTTTCCAGAATTGCATTTTCAATATGCGCATCCATAAAATTGAGAATATTGGCCGCGGTTTTAAAGCCACCCATGCTGTTATGGGTCACATTCTGTGTGCCGGAAAACTGCTGTTCCATTATTTTATCCAGCTCCTGCAGCGCAGACGGCGGGATACCTTCGAGCGAGGC
>JBFFND010000474.1:0-2039 GCA_041563375.1 Gammaproteobacteria bacterium
CCCTCAACCCAGATAAGTCATCCCGCAACTGGCTGGGTGTATAATCCCGATGTAATCAACACATCCGTCAGCAAAAGGCCGCAATCATGAAACTCAGTGAAGACTATACCGATGGCAGCTATGTGATACGGGCTTATAGCCAGAACGCGATCACCGTTAATAACCACGAATACCAGAGCAGTCTGCTGCTGGCCAACCACACACTGCAACCCGACTGGCCGGTGCAGCACATTGAGCAGATTACCCCACAGCACTGGCAGCAGATTCTCGAACTACAGCCACAGGTGATTATTATCGGTACCGGTGAGCGCATACAGTTCCCCCATCCATCGACCTATGCAACGGTGATTGAACAGGGTATCGGGGTGGAGTTTATGGATTCAATGGCGGCCTGCCGCACCTATAACATTCTATTGTCCGAAGACCGCTCGGTGGTGGCGGGGATTATTCTGTAAGCGGATCCATCTGATTCCCATACAACCCCCACCCTGCTGGCACCACGTATATTCAAAAAGAAAACGCGAATGAACGCAAATTAACGCACATAGACGCAAAGTTATATGAGCCGGATCAACCGCATGGGGAGGGGGTTCAGTGTCTTTCCTGGTTCCCATGCTCCGGCGTGGGAACCCTTAAGTGCTATGCTGGCAGGTTTTATTAACGTCTCACGGCATATGCATTCCCACGCGGGAGCGTGGGAACGAGCAGACGAATAATTCAAAAAGAAAACGCGAACAACGCTAATAAACGCAAAGTTGTATGTAGGCCGGACCAAACGCAGTGGGAACGGCGTGTGTCTAATAACCTCCGAAGCGGGTAGTTACAAAGCTTTAATTGCGTCTATTTGCGTTAATTTGCGTTCATTTGCGTTTTCTTTTTCGATCGTTGCGAGTTCCTGCGCCCTCCCGACCTACATACTGCCTCTCGCGGAATACCGTACTTCCTGTGCATAACCGCTACCGGCGTCCTGCCTCTCGCGGAATACCGCACTTCCTGTACATAAAATAAAGGGAGGCAATGCCTCCCTTTAATGGTCACGCATTTCGTTTTTTATATTATTCGTTGAGGAGTAACTCTTCAGAAAAACCGTGGCTTTCCAGGATTTTACGTAGCTGGCGTAACGCATCCATCTGAATCTGGCGTACCCGTTCGCGGGTCACACCCAGTTCACGGCCCACTTCTTCCAGTGTGGTGCGCTCGTAACCATGCAGGCCGAAGCGACGCACAACCACCTGACGCTGCTTCTCTTCCAGCTGGTTGAGCCACATTTCCAGGTTGGCCATGACATCTTCGTTTTGCAGAATCGCGGATGGCTCGGGGTTGGCCATATCGGGAATGATTTCCAGTAATGGACGGTCATTTTCCTTGCCCACCGGAATATCAACTGAAGAGACACGGTCACGCAGACCCAGCATTTTTTCGACATTTTCCACCGGACGATCCACCAGTTTGGCAATTTCTTCTGCGGTGGGTTCATGTTCATTGGTCTGCTCAAGCTTACGCGCAGCGCGCAGGTAAACGTTCAGTTCCTTGATCACATGAATGGGTAAACGGATAGTGCGGGTCTGGTTCATTAACGCACGTTCGATGGTCTGGCGAATCCACCAGGTAGCGTAGGTTGAAAATCTGAAACCTTTTTCCGGATCAAACTTTTCAACCGCGCGAATCAGGCCGAGGTTGCCTTCTTCAATCAGATCCAGCAGGGCCAGGCCACGGTTCATATAACGGCGGGCAATTTTAACTACCAGGCGCAAGTTGCACTCGATCATTTTCTTACGCGCGGTTTCCACACCCTTACGCGACAGACGCGAGTAATAGACTTCTTCTTCAGCAGTTAATAATGGGGAAAATTCGATTTCACGCAGGTACAGGCGGGTGGCATCCATTTCCTTGCGGTTCACACTACCTGCGGTATATTTTGCCTTGGCGGTCTCTTCCTTGCAGGAAGTATCTGCATCAATTCCGGCAGCGCATAATTCCAGCTCATCATCCTTGTCTACATCGTCGAGAAACATATCATCCGTGTCGAGATCATCAGC
>JBFFND010000475.1:0-2036 GCA_041563375.1 Gammaproteobacteria bacterium
ATTACTATGTCATCAGCAGCGGCACACAAACCTATTATTCCCGTTCCTTATGGGACCAGCGGATTGAACATGTCGTACTTGATAGCGGCCAGCAAAACCGCTCTGAACAAAGCGGGCCGGAGCAGCAGTCTTTACTGGTGCTGAGCAGCGGTTATACCCTGCAGGGTTATCCCCTCAGTATTTCGCTGGCGGAAGACCTCAAACCGATCCGGCAGGATATCGATCAGTTTATTTACGTGTTTATCTTTATCGCCGGCGGCATTCTGCTGGTGCTGATCGTATTGCAGGTGCTGATTTTGCGCCACAGTCTTAAGCCACTGCAACAGGTTAAACAGCAACTGGCGCAACTTGAACAGGGAAAAATCGAGCGACTGGACAGTGACGTGCCGGCTGAAATCGAGCCGGTAATTAACGAGGTAAACCAGCTGCTGACGGTCATGAGACAACGTCTGCAGCGTTCACGGGACAGCCTGGGCGATCTGGCCCATGCGATTAAAAAGCCGCTCACCGTGATGCGCCAGACCATCCGGCGTACTGAGTCAGACGAAGCAGACAGGCGTGTATTAATGGAGCAGGTGGATGAGATTGTGCGACTCAGTGACCGCATTCTCAAGCGCGCACGACTGGCGGGTCACAGTCACAGTGACCGGCGTTTTTCATTTGATACGGACCTGGCTGCGTTAATCGAGACACTGGGTCTGATGTATCCCGACAGAAATATCCAGATCGAGCAGCGCATCGCCCCCGATGTGAATTGCCCGATTGACCGGGAAGATATGATGGAGCTGCTGGGAAATCTGCTGGATAATGCCTGTAAATGGGCACAGCATAAAGTGCGCATAAGCGCGAGCAGTGAGCAGCAGCTTTATCTCAGTGTCGAGGACGATGGGCCCGGTATCGCCCCGCAGCAAATAGATGAGCTGCTGCATCGAGGCAGACGGCTGGATGAAAGCGTGGAAGGTCATGGTTTTGGCCTGGCGATTGCCAGTGATACGGTGGATGAGTACCAGGGGCAGATAAGCCTGGGTAAATCGACCGAGCTGGGTGGTTTAAAAGTTGATATTGTCTTGCCGTTGAGACAGAACTGATTAATAGTCGTTAACCCATAGCAGGCGCAGGTCGAGTCATTCGCTCCCGTCAATTCAACAAGCAGGGTCATAAATGGATAAACACACACGCCGTCAATTTGTACAGAAAACATTCGATACAGTCGCAGATGCCTATGACCATCCATCGCTATCCTGGTTTGATAAAACCGCGCGAGTGATTAACGAAGCGGCGGATATCCAGCAAAACCAGACAGTGCTGGACATTGCCTGCGGCACAGGCAAAGTCACCACCGAGCTTGCCAGGCACCAGCACCGACCCACGGTGATCGCAGTTGACCTGTCTGCCGGTATGCTGGCGCAGGCAAAACACAAAGCCGCTCAACACCAGCTGGATAATATTGAATTTCAGCAGATGGCATTTGAAGACATGGCCTTCGGCGAAACATTTGATGTAGCGGTGTGCAGCTTTGGTATTTTCTTTGTCAATGAAATGGAAGAAGCGCTGGCGCAATTTTCCAGGCAGGTTAAACCCGGCGGGCGCATCATTCTAAGCACCTTTGCCGAGGGTTCGTTTGCACCCTTCAGCGATGCCTTTATGCGACTGTATGGTGAATTTGGTTTCGACGTGCCCACGCCTGGCTGGCTACGCCTGTGTTCAGATGCGCATATAAACCAGTTGTTTGCCGATGCCGGGCTGGGCCAGCCGCAGTGCAGGCAGTATGACTTCGGTTATGAAATCAGCAACACAGACCAGTGGTGGGATATTGTCTGGAATGCAGGTTATCGTGGGATGATTGAGTCGCTGGATGATGAGCAGAAGGAAGAATTCAGGAAACAGCACCTGGCGGAAGTGGCCGAGCTGATAGAAAATAATCAGAACTACCTGACGGTAGATGTGATTGTTTCGATTGGGCAGAAGTAGTTAAGGCCTGTTGGTCGGCAAATAAACGCATTAAAGTGCAGGAGCACTTTAATGCGTTTATTTGC
>JBFFND010000476.1:0-2027 GCA_041563375.1 Gammaproteobacteria bacterium
AAAGATTTACATTTCCCAGTTGACCAAAAGATGTTATATGAAACTTGGTTAGATTATAAAGATGATATAGAATTGATTCAATTAGATACAATTTATAGGTGTTTAGTAGTTATGTTGGTTGGCCATGGGAATCTGCCCACATGCTAATATTCGCCGCCTCGTTTAACCCAACCCCACAGGCTTGCGGATGTCCAGAATTCTCCCGCCCTGGCACAAGGTCCATATAACTAAGACACATTTAAACAGTGCCTGCATACCCACTCCCGTAGTTATGCGCCGGCTGTAAAAGCCAACATCCGGCTTCACTCAATTTCAAGAGCATTTTATTTCATGGCATTCGACACACTGAATCTACGTAAAGACTGGTTTTCAAATATGCGTGGTGACACGCTGGCAGGCATGGTGGTGGCATTGGCGCTGATTCCGGAAGCCATCGCCTTTTCCATTATTGCCGGTGTTGATCCAAAGGTCGGCCTGTATGCCTCTTTCTCCATGGCGGTGATTATTGCTTTTACCGGCGGCCGCCCCGGCATGATTTCCGCTGCGACCGGTGCCATGGCGCTGTTGATGGTGACCCTGGTCAAGGATCATGGCCTTGAATACCTGCTGGCGGCCACGCTATTAACCGGCGTACTGCAAATTACCGCAGGCTATCTCAAACTGGGTTCGTTGATGCGTTTTGTCTCGCGTTCGGTGGTTACCGGTTTTGTGAACGCTCTGGCGATACTGATCTTTATGGCACAGTTGCCGGAGCTCACCAATGTTACCTGGCATGTGTATGCGATGACCGCAGCCGGTCTGGGGATTATCTACCTGTTTCCCTATATTACAAAATCAGTACCCTCGCCGCTGGTTACCATCGTGGTGCTCACTGGCATTGCCATGTATCTGAACCTGGATATCCGCACCGTGGGTGATATGGGGGATTTACCCGACACCTTGCCGATCTTTCTCTGGCCCGATGTGCCGCTGAATTTTGAAACCCTGGCGATTATCTTCCCCTACTCGGCCTCGCTGGCCATGGTAGGCCTGCTGGAGTCCCTGATGACCGCGACCATTGTGGATGACTTAACTGACACCAGCAGTGACAAGAACCGTGAATGTAAGGGCCAGGGCATTGCCAATATCGGCACCGGTCTGCTGGGTGGCATGGCCGGCTGCGCAATGATCGGTCAGTCAGTGATTAATGTGAAGTCCGGTGGCCGCACCCGACTGTCGACCCTGTTTGCCGGGCTGATGCTGCTCATCCTGGTAGTGTTTATGGATGAATGGGTGGCGCAGATCCCCATGGCCGCACTGGTGGCAGTAATGATCATGGTGTCGATCGGTACCTTTAGCTGGGAGTCGATTCGCAGCCTGAAAACCAACCCGAAAAGCAGCAGTGTGGTGATGATTACCACCGTGGTTGTGGTGGTTGCCACGCACAATCTGGCTTATGGTGTATTTATCGGTGTATTGCTGGCGGCAATGTTCTTTGCCAATAAGGTGGCACAATACAAATATGTGCGCTCGACACTGAGTGAGGACGGTTTAACCCGCCATTACCAGATTATGGGCCAGGTATTCTTTGCCTCGGCGGACAAGTTTGTCGATTTCTTTGACTTTAAGGAAGCCATCGACAAGGTGGTGATCGATCTCACAGAGGCGCATTTCTGGGATATTACCGCGGTTGCAGCACTGGATAAGGCGGTGCTCAAATTCCGCCGCGAAGGCACCGAGGTCGAAGTTATCGGCCTGAACCAGGCCAGTGCGACCATCGTCGACAAGTTTGCGGTGCATGACAAGCCGGAAGCAGTCGACCAACTGATGAATCATTAAGGGGAACACACGATGTCGAATGTTATCGCCTGTATTGACGGCTCCTCTGCCACGCCGGCAGTCTGTGACTATGCTGCATGGTCCAGCCAGCGTATGGACGCACCTCTGGTGTTACTGCATGTGCTGGATGATGAAATCTACCCCACACAACAGAATCTCAGCGGCAATATCGGTCTGGGTGCCCGTGAGTCGCTGCTGAGTGAACTGGC
>JBFFND010000477.1:0-1986 GCA_041563375.1 Gammaproteobacteria bacterium
AGTCAATGCCGGTGCCATGCTGATGATTGAGGTCGATGGCAATAAAGACACTATTATGAATGATGCCAGAATCATGCTTGAGGCGAGCAAGGTTGACGGCCATATTGAAACCATCATTGCCGCGACAACTCAGGAAGCGGCCGAGCTCTGGCAAACCCGCAAGGCACTGTCACCCTGCCTGCGCAATATTGCGCCGAAGAAAATCAATGAGGATGTGGTGGTGCCGGTGTCGGAAATTCCTGCACTGATTAATGGCCTGGATGCCTTGAGCAAACAGTACGGCATTAAAATTGTTAATTTTGGTCATGCAGGGAATGGCAATATCCACGTCAATCTACTGGTTAACCCGGATGACAAAGCCGAAATGCAGACAGCAGAACACTGTTTACACGAGGTCTTCAAACTGGTGCTAAAACTGAATGGCACGCTCTCGGGTGAGCATGGTGTGGGTCTGGAAAAACGTGATTATATTGCTATGGAACTGGGGCAAACTGAAATCGGCCTGATGCATCAGATCAAGCAGGTATTTGATCGAAACAATATCCTTAACCCACAGAAAACCCTGCCACTGCAGTAAGCCGTCAGCTTAACTGTTAACCGCGCTTATTTAACCACGCGCAATGAGGGACGTTTGCTACTGCCGTCGGAATCATCACCACCATCGGGATCGGAACCATCCGGTGGAGGACTGCCCGGCTCTTCATTGAACATCATGCCCTGTCCATTTTCACGCGCATAAATTGCCAGCACTGCGGAGGTGGGCACCGCCAGATGCACCGACTGCCCGCTGAAACGGGCACTGAAACTGATCAGATCATCACCCAGGGTTAAACCCTGTACGGCCATGGGTGCAATATTCAGAATAATCTTATTGTCCTGAATATGCTGTGGAGGCACATCCACGCCATCCAGTGTTGCATCGACAAGAATATAGGGCGTCACGCCATTATCGACGATCCACTGGTATAAAGCTCGAATCAGATAGGGACGGCTGGATGTCATAAATAATCAGCTGTCTTAATCGTGTTGATTAAAGACGCATTTCCTTTTCAGCTTCAGTCAGACTTAACTGGAAGGCTTCACGGTTAAAAATACGCTGTGCATAGTCATTCACAGCTTTAGCTTCTGCTGGCAGCTCGATACCCAGTGCGGGCAGGCGCCATAACAGTGGTGCAATGGTAGCATCCACCAGGCTGTATTCTTCACTTAGAAAGAACGGCAGCACCTTGAACAGTTCATTTGCCGAAACAATACTTTCACGTAACATTTTACGGGATTTGGCGACGGTTTTTTCACCCTTGTGCAGAATATCATGCATCAATGGGTACCAGTCTTTTTCAACACGGTGTAATGCCAGACGTGTTTTTGCGCGGGACACAGGGTCCACTGGCATTAACGGCGGATGTGGAAAACGCTCATCCAGGTATTCTACTATCACCCGTGAATCATATAACACCAGGTCACGATCGATCAGTGTCGGTACGGTATTGTATGGATTCAGTTCGGACAGATCTTCCGGCAATGCATCCACATCCACTTCAATGGATTCAAAGGTAATATCTTTTTCTGCCAGCACAATGCGTGCAAGATGACAGTACGGACAGGTAGGAGAAGTAAACAGATTCATAACTGATCTGCGATTGGCGAGAGTATTAGACGCCATAATTAGTTTGCCTCAAAATTTAACAAAGCCGTTTGTCATAAGCCAAAAGTCGCCAGCCAGAACCAGAAACACCTGTTTCCAGCCCCGGTCTGACGACTTACTAACTGCTTAGTGTACGTCTTTCCAGTATTCTTTCTTCAGCAGATATGCAATCACTGCGAAGATCAACAGGAAGATAATGACTTTAACACCAAGGCTTTTACGTTCAACCTGAACAGGCTCGGCCATGTAAACCATAAAGTTCACAAGATCACCAACGTAGGCATCGTACTCTTCAACTGACATGGAACCGGCTTCGACGATTTCCATGTTTTCAAAGATAT
>JBFFND010000478.1:0-1984 GCA_041563375.1 Gammaproteobacteria bacterium
ACAGTTCAGATATTTCTGTCCACTGCGCAACCTGATCGCGGTAGGCAATAAATGACTCATACACTTTCTGGCTGAGTTTGTCCTTGCCGGCCACTTCTGCCACCACTTCATCCGACAGAACTTTCAGCGTCTGCAGTGCATCTTCCGGCAGCTTCAGCACCTCCACCTTGTGTTTGTTCTTCAGGGTCTGCAGTGCCTGATGATTCTGTGTGGTGTAGTCGGCCGTCATTTTCTGGTTAACCACCTTGCAGGCATTAAGCACAATACTTTGCAGGTCATCGGGTAAAGCTTCCAGTGCCTGCTTGTTGATCATCGCTTCCAGTGTGGTGCCGGGCTCGTGCCAGCCGGGGTAGTAATAATATTTCGCCGCCTTGTGCAGACCGAATGCCAGGTCATTATACGGGCCGACCCACTCGGTGGCATCGATCGTACCGGATTTGAGTGAAGTAAAAATTTCACCGCCGGGCAAACTCACCGGCGTGCCCCCGGCACGTTTCAGTACTTCGCCGCCAAGACCCGGGATGCGCATTTTAAGGCCCTTGAGATCATCCACGGAGTTGATTTTCTTATTGAACCAGCCCGCCATCTGCACACCGGTGTTGCCTCCGGCAGCCGGTACCAGGCCAAAGGGAGCATACACCTCCTGCCATAGTTCCATGCCACCGCCGGAATACAGCCAGCCATTCATTTCCTGAGCGGTTAAGCCAAACGGCACGGCTGAGAAAAACTGTGCGGCCTCGCTTTTGCCCTTCCAGTAATAGGCGGCGCCATGCCCCATCTGTGCTGTACCACGTGACACCGCATCAAATACTTCAAACGCCGGCACGATTTCGCCTGCACCATACACCTTAACCTGCAGGCGTCCCGCAGACATCTGTGTAATCAGCTCTGCCAGCTCATTCGCACTGGTGCCCAGACCGGGAAAGTTTTTTGGCCAGGTGGTAACCATCTTCCATTTAATGACCGATTCGGCACTGGCTTGATGCGAACCGATGGCAGAGGTCAGCAGCAGGCCGGAGGCCGCCAGAGATTTAATGAGATGACGTCGTTTCATAATATGCCCAATATTGAAAATAGAATAAAATAATATACATGTAGCGTGCGAGGCCGTAGCTAACGGTTGCTGAAAACGTTACAGCTGTCGTAAATAGTCTGCTACATCCCGGGCCGGTAATGGCCGACTGAATAAATAGCCCTGCATGTGGGTGATATTCAGGCCACGAAGATACTCATAATCTTTTTCGGATTCAACTCCTTCAGCCACCAGGCGGATTTGTTGTGACTCGCAAAAGGAGACAAAACCTTTTAACAGGCCTTCAGCATCGGCGGAATTGAGTGCCTGTGTAACCAGTTGCGGGTCAATTTTCATTACCTGTACTGAACATTCGACCAGGAAACTCAGAGAATTAAGTGAGCGACCGAAGTCATCGATGCATAGATTGAATTGCAGATCCTGTAACCGGTGTAATACATCACGCTGTTCCTGGCTGATGTTTTTGAAATTGGATTCGGAAAATTCCAGACAGACCTGCTGATGGTGCAATGCGTATTTCTGGCATTTTTCCATCAGCACATCGGCTAAATCCATATCCAGTTGGGACTGGTACAGGTTGATGCAGATACAGGGAATCTGCAGCCCCTGGTTTATCCAGTGACGGTACTGGCGCAGCGCCTGCTCGATTACATAGATGCCAATCGCGCCGATAAAGCCGGATTGTTCACTGCCAGGTAAAAACTGCTGTGGAAGAATATAACCCTGTTGCGGGTGGTGCCAGCGAATCAGTGCTTCCATTGATTCCAGTTGCTGTGTATCGGTATTGATCTGCGGTAGATAAAACAGTTCCAGCTGATTCTGGCGCAATGCCTGATGCAGGGTTGCTTCAGCATGCAGCAATAGACTGGCGCGGTTATTCATGTCATCAGACCTAAATTCAAAGAGATTGCCAGGCACCAGTTGAGCTTTGCTCAGTGCAGCACCGGCCTG
>JBFFND010000479.1:0-1983 GCA_041563375.1 Gammaproteobacteria bacterium
AGACGAATAGTGCGCAATGCAATACGTCGGTGCAGTTGCCATTTTTCAATGGTCACTGCAATCAGAAAACCACCCATAAACAGGAAGATTAAATGGTTGCCATAGGCCAGGGTAACTTTTGAGGTAGGCATAACACCCAGCAGAGGAAACAGCACAATCGGCATCAGCGCGGTGGCGGGAATGGGTATGGCTTCTGTTATCCAGTAGGTGGCCATCAGCAGTGCCACCGCGGCTACCTGTAAACTGTGTTCGGGCATATCAGCAGCTTGTGGTAGCAGCAATACAGATACAAATAGTAGAGGGCCGAGGAGCAGGCCTGTTTTCTGTCGAGAACTGTAGAGAGTGGTGCTGATTTGCTTCTGGCTCATATAAAACGTTATATATTGATCGATGAAATAGTGAAAATTTGTCTGTTTTTATACCATATCTAATTTAACGACATTAGACACGCTATGTCAGCTCTATTGCTTTCGCTTTATACGCTAATTCTTTAAACTTGGCTGTAAGCCCCACTGTTAAACCAGTTTGAGCCGCTTTTACTTTTTCTTATTCCACCAGGGACAGCTCCGCGATGGTCCA
Source organism: Gammaproteobacteria bacterium (assembly GCA_041563375.1). Classification (GTDB taxonomy): domain Bacteria; phylum Pseudomonadota; class Gammaproteobacteria; order SZUA-229; family SZUA-229; genus SZUA-229. The sequence goes on from JBFFND010000479.1 coordinate 580, forward strand.
TAACATTACTCTGATTACCACCATTGCCGCCAGTCTTGGACTTGCCCTGATAATGGGCTTGATTGCCAGTCGGCTGAAATTGCCGGCACTGGTGGGCTATCTGCTGGCGGGTATCCTGCTGGGGCCTTCAACGCCCGGCTTTGTTGCCGATGCGGCGTTGTCAGCACAGCTGGCGGAAATCGGTGTGATTCTGCTGATGTTTGGTGTGGGCCTGCACTTTGCCTTTGATGAGCTAATCAGGGTGCGACGCATTGCCTTGCCCGGTGCGCTGGTACAGATTGCCGTGGCCACAGCCATGGGTATGGCCCTGAGTTCACTCTGGGGCTGGGAGCTGGGTGCCAGCCTGGTGTTTGGTCTGGCGCTGTCGGTTGCAAGCACGGTGGTGTTGTTGCGCGCCCTGGAACAGCGCGACCAGTTACAGTCGGTGAATGGCCGCATTGCGGTAGGCTGGCTGATTGTAGAAGACCTGGTCATGGTACTGGTGCTGGTATTGCTGCCACCACTGGCGGGGGTGCTGGGAGGTGGTCCGATGCCGGATGCAGAGGCCGCTTCCGCCTGGGAGATGTTGCAGATTCTGCTGGTCACCCTGGGCAAGGTGTCGCTGTTTATTGCTATTATGTTGCTGGTGGGTAAACGGTTTCTGCCCTGGTTACTGGCCTATGTAGCCAACAGTGGCTCCCGTGAACTGTTTACCCTGACAGTGATTGCTGCGGCCATGGGGATTGCCTATGGCTCAGCTGAACTGTTTGGTGCCTCATTTGCACTGGGGGCTTTTTTTGCCGGCATGATGATGCGTGAATCCAGTTTGAGTCACCGTGCGGCTGAAGAATCGCTGCCGTTACGGGATGCATTCTCGGTGCTGTTTTTCGTTTCGGTGGGTATGCTGTTTGATCCCGCGGTGTTACTCGAGCAGCCATTGCAGGTGCTGGCGGTGGTAGCGATTATTATGCTGGGCAAATCACTGGCCGCTTTCCTGCTGATCCTGGCATTCCGTTATCCGCTCAATACTGCACTCACGGTGTCCGCCAGCCTGGCACAGATCGGTGAGTTCTCGTTTATCCTGGTGGGCCTGGGTGCGGCACTGAATCTGCTGCCACAGGAAGGGGTCAACCTGGTACTGGCGGCGGCCCTGATTTCGATTTCTCTCAACCACCTGCTGTTTCAGGCAATCGAGCCATTACAGGTATGGATACGCGCCCGTTCCAGGCTGGCGCGTCGACTTGAGCGACCCGATGACCCTCTGGCGGAGTTGCCCATGTCGGTGGCATCCAGTGAGCTGAGCGGACACATTGTGCTGGTGGGCTACGGTAGCGTGGGTCAGTTAATTGCCAGCTCATTGCTGGAAAAAGGTGAAACCTTTGTGGTGGCAGAACAGAATCGCGAGCTGGTGGAAAAACTGCGTGC
>JBFFND010000480.1:0-1952 GCA_041563375.1 Gammaproteobacteria bacterium
AATGTCGATTGCAGGGGTAGCCGGGATCGGCCATCAGCACTTTCTGCCCCGGGTTGACCACAGCCGCCAGTGCCAGCTGCAATGCACCGGACGCTCCGGGGGTAACCAGTATGTTGTTGGCATCCACCGCCACCGAAAAGCGACTTGCATAATAATCGGCGATCGCCTGGCGCAGCTCAGGCAGGCCACTGGCCGGTGTATAGAACGTCCGGTTATTGTCAATCGCCTGCTTCGCTGCCTGCTTGACCGCAGCCGGCGTGGTAAAGTCGGGCTCGCCGACTTCCAGGTGAACCACCTGGTGACCCGCGGCTTCCCGCTGCTGGGCCTGGGCAAGTATATCCATCACGTAGAACGGACTGATCTGTTGTATTCGCGTAGAGAGCTGCACTGAATTTATCTGCCTTTTACTCTGTGGCTCTGCATAAAGGCAGAGCTCCCCTGTCACCCCTGCCTGTTTTCAGGGTGCAAAGTGGCATATCATAATACACAATAAGCTAATCACTAAAATCTCATCGGCAAGACTGATGCAATATGGCTTACACCTGTTAATCAATCACTGGATCTGACCTGATGTACCGATACCTCCATCCGCTGGCACTGCTTTTTTTATGTCTAATGTCTTCTACTGCTATACCTGCACTCGCCACACCCCAGTCCGATGCCGTGCCCGGCGGCATTGTCCTGCTTCAACTGGCACCACAGCAGCAGGATGCAATCGCCCGTTTCGATAACAAACGGCTGGCGAAAATCAGCAACCCACAAGGGCAGTTTGTACTGGTGGGCCTGCCCCTTAACACCCAGCCTGGCGAGCATCGGGTTGAATTGCAGCTGGCCAGCGGCGAGACCCAGTACATTCCGTTCACGGTCAACGATAAGACCTACAAGGCGCAGTACCTGACCATCACCAATAAACGCAAGGTCAACCCCTATGAGAATGATATGCCACGTATTCTCAGTGAAAAAAAACGTAAGCAGGCGGCACGGCAGCACTGGTCCGAGCAGGCAGTACAGAGTGACTTTGTGGTGCCGGTGGATGGTCGCATCTCGAGCATTTTCGGTCTGCGCCGATTTTTTAACAACCAGCCAAGACGCCCCCATTCGGGCCTGGATATAGCCGCGCCACAGGGCACACCGGTGAAAGCCGTTGCGGCTGGACGGGTGATTGAATCCGGCGATTTCTTTTTCAGCGGCAATATGGTGTACCTGGATCACGGCCAGGGCCTGCTCACCCTGTATGCCCACCTGCATGACATCGGGGTAAAAACCGGCGATACGGTCAGCGCCGGACAGGTGATCGGCAGTGTGGGTGAAACCGGCCGTGTCACCGGCCCACACCTGCATCTGGCGGTGATTGCCAATCAGGCCACAGTGGACCCATTGCTGTTTTTACCCCAGCTGGCAGACAGGGCGGCAGAGTACTTTAAAAACAACTAATTCCTCTTTGCCCCTTGCGTAATCCCTCAATTTATTGATAATTGGCCGCAATATTCACAGATGAGAAACTTGATGGCAAAAGAAGAAGCACTACAGATGGATGGCACGGTCCTGGAAACCCTGCCGAATACGATGTTCCGCGTGGAACTTGAAAACGGTCATATTGTGACCGCACACATCTCCGGACGCATGCGCAAGCACTATATCCGTATTATGACCGGCGACAAGGTCACCGTTGAGATGACCCCCTACGACCTGGCAAAAGGCCGCATTGTTTACCGCGAGAAATAACCCGCGAACAATCCACCCCGGGTGTTAAAGCAAATTCCATAAAAAAGGCTGCGTTAAAACGCAGCCTTTTTTATGTACATGATGTACGGTATTTCGCGGAAGACAGGTTAACCGTCGTTAGTCGTTGGTCATTTGTCGTTCGTCTTTGAGCGATCCGTAGACTGGGATGAGAACCCCAACGATTAGAAAAAAACGCGAATAAACGCAAAGCTTATGTGAGCCGGAGC
>JBFFND010000481.1:0-1939 GCA_041563375.1 Gammaproteobacteria bacterium
ATCGACCGGATGCAGCCTGTTGTGGCTGATTCATAATTAATTTAAACCGTATTTTCTATACCGGCAGGAGAGAACTATGCCAATTCGCATTGCCATAAACGGACTGGGTCGCATGGGACGACTGGGTTTTCGTGCAGGCTGGGAAAACCCCGCCTATGAGATTGTTCATGTTAATGAAATCGCCGGTGACAGCCGTGCCATGGCGCACTTGCTGGAATTCGATTCGGTACACGGTCGCTGGGATAAAAATTTCGATACTAACGACAATGCAATCCTGCTCGACGGTAAAACCATCGGCTATTCCAGTGAGAAAAATCCGGCGGATATCGACTGGGCCGGACTGGGTGTCGAGCTGGTGATTGACTGCACCGGCAAGTTTAAAACCGCCGAAGCACTGCAATGCTATTTTGATTGCGGCGTGAAAAAAGTACTGGTGTCCGCACCGGTACCGGAACCGGCGATCAACATTGTGTATGGCATTAACCAGCACGAATACGATGCGCAGCAACACAATATTATTACCGCCGCATCCTGTACCACCAATTGCCTGGCACCGGTGGTTAAGGTGATGCATGAGCATATTGGCATCAAACATGGTTGCATGACCACCATTCACGACATTACCAATACCCAGACCATTGTGGATAAGGGCCATAAAGATTTACGTCGCGCACGGGCCTGTGGTGAGTCATTGATTCCCACCACCACTGGTTCTGCAAAAGCCATTACTAAAATATTTCCCGAGCTCGCCGGGCGACTCAATGGCCATGCGGTTCGCGTACCGTTATTAAACGCATCGCTTACCGATTTTGTATTTGAAGCACAACGTGAAACCAGTGCAGAGGAAATCAATGCACTGTTTAAACAGGCGGCACAGGGTGAACTGGCAGGCATACTCGGTTATGAAGAACGCCCGTTGGTGTCGGTGGATTATGTGAATAATCCCCATTCCAGCATTATTGATGCACTATCGACCATGGTGATCGACGGCACCCAGGTTAAAATTTATGCCTGGTATGATAATGAATGGGGTTACGTAAATCGCATGATGGAACTGGCGGCGTTTATTAGTAAAGACCTGTAGTTTTAAAATGTCACATCTTATGTCCGATGCATTGCGAAATTACCTGGTGGTCACCGGCGGTTACTGGGCGTTTACCCTCACCGACGGTGCGATCCGTATGCTGGTGGTGCTGTATTTCCACACCCTGGGCTATTCACCCTTTGAAGTGGCCATGCTGTTCCTGTTTTATGAGTTTTTCGGTATCGTCACCAACCTGGTCGGTGGCTGGCTGGGTTCGCGCATTGGCCTGAACATGACCATGCACCTGGGCATGGGCTTACAGGTGGTGGCACTGGCGATGTTAATGGTGCCGGATGCCTGGCTGAGCGTGGCCTATGTGATGCTGGCGCAGGCGATGTCGGGGATTGCCAAGGACCTGAATAAAATGTCCGCCAAGGCCAGTGTCAAAACCCTGGTGAGTGATGATGACAAACAGGGCAAATTGTTTAAATGGATTGCAGTACTTACCGGTTCAAAAAATGCACTCAAGGGCGCGGGCTTTTTTCTCGGTGCACTGCTGTTGCAGCTGCTTGAATTCCGCGGCGCGCTGGCGGTTTTATCGGTTGGTTTATTGCTGGTGCTGATTGCCTCGGCGCTGCTATTACCCGCAGGCATGGGTAAGACAAAAAACAAACCTAAATTCAGCCAGGTGTTTTCCAAATCACCGGCGATTAACTGGCTGTCCGCGGCGCGCTTTTTCCTCTTCGGTTCACGGGATGTGTGGTTCGTGGTGGCATTGCCGGTGTACCTGTATTCGGTGTTCGAGTGGAGCCATATGCAGGTGGGCGGTTTTCTCGCCATCTGGATCATTGCCTATGGCATGGTGCAGGCGAGTGCGCCGCGGCTGTTGCGCAAAAGCCATCACGGCACAGGGCC
>JBFFND010000482.1:0-1938 GCA_041563375.1 Gammaproteobacteria bacterium
CCAGTGCAAGCGAGCCACCAATTAAACCCACGCCAATTACACATAAATGTTTAATCATTAACTCGTCTCTTCAGCGGTTTTTATATTGTTGTTCTGAGTGTAACCGCAACAACCGTTATAAATCAGTGCTGCGCATGAGTATCAACCGGCGGAATTCAACACCTTGCGTAGCGCTTGCAGCACACGACTGTTCTGTGCTTCTGTACCAACCGTGATGCGTAGATGCTGTGGTAACTGATAGTTGCCCACTGGACGTACTATCACACCTTCGTGCAACAGATCCTGATACACCTGCGATGCACCGCGTTGTACATCAACGGTTATAAAGTTGCCAATACTTGGAATATGACTCAGTCCCATGCCAGCAAAGCCATCGGCTAACTGCTTTAATCCCTGTTTGTTCAGCTGCACACTGGCGACAACATGTGCTTCATCATCCAGCGCCGCCAGTGCTGCAGCCTGTGCCAGCATATTGGCATTAAATGGCTGGCGCACCCGATTGAGTAAATCAGCAACCTGTGGATGGGAAACACTGTAACCGATGCGCAAGCCGGCAAGCCCATACAGCTTGGAAAAAGTGCGTGACACAATCAAATTATCAAACTGCTGTAATAGCGCATTACTATCGGGCTTAAGTTCATCCGGCATGTATTCGTAATAGGCTTCATCCAGCACCACCATCACATGGGCTGGTACCTTTTGCAGAAAATCAGTCAGTGCAGCAGTTTGTAGCCATGTGCCAGTCGGGTTATTCGGGTTAGCAATAAACAGCACCCGCGTGCTGTCATCAATTGCGGCAAGCAGCGCCTCAAGGTCATGGCCGTAAGGCATATCAGCGTGATCAGCCGCATAAGCTGCAGCGATATTGGCACGCGCGCCTATGGCCTGGGTGACAATAGGGTAAACTGCAAAGGCGTATTGTGAAAAAACAGCTGAATGCTGCGGACTTAAAAATGCACGCGCCACCAGTTCAAGAATGTCATTCGAACCATTGCCCAGGGTAATCCCATTGATGTTCACCTGGTGCTTGTTTGCCAGCGCCTGGCGTAATTTATAACCGCCGCCATCGGGGTAGTAATTAATGCCGGGCAGCATAGACGCGGCTGCCTCTATCGCTTTTTTGCTCGGACCCAGCGGGTTTTCATTGGAGGCCAGCTTGATCGAGCCACTGATACCCAGTTCCCGCTCCAGTTCTTCCACCGGTTTACCCGGTACATAGGGTTGTAGTTGCTGCACACCGGGAGCGGCCAGGGATACAAATTGATTATCACAATTTACAGACATATCACATCACTTCAGTATGGCTTTTGGGTATGAACCCAGGATACGGATCATTGCGGTTTCATGGGCAATTTCCTTCAGCGCCTGGGCCACTTTTTCATCATCCTGATGACCTTCGATATCAATAAAGAACACATACTCCCATACGCCTTTGCGTGAAGGCCTGGACTCAATCTTGCTCATACCAATGCCACGCTCGGCCAGGGGCTTTAACAGCTGATGCAATGCACCGGGTTTATTCCCTGTGGTCACCAGCAGCGAAGTTCGATCATTACCACTGGCCGGCACGCGGTTACGACCCACCACAATAAATCGGGTGGTATTGTCGGGCTCGTCTTCGATGTCGGCATGCAGCACCGGCACCTGGTAGATTTCCGCGGCCATTACACCGGCAATCGCTGCTGCACCCTTTTCCTGTTTCGCCATGCGCACCGCTTCTGCATTACTGCGCACGGCATAATGTTCTGCATCCGGCAGATTTGCATCCAGCCAGCGGCGACATTGCGCCAGTGATTGCTGATGGGAATACACCTTGTTGATGGATTTTAAATCGGTTTCATTGGTGATCAGGTTATGGTGAATACGCAGATCGACCTCACCACAGATCAGCAATGATGAATTAATCAGCAAATCAAGGGTATGCGAAATCACCCCTTC
>JBFFND010000483.1:0-1936 GCA_041563375.1 Gammaproteobacteria bacterium
TAAATCTGCGAATTGATGCCAACCACTTCACCCTGCATATTGAACAATGGGCCACCGGAATTGCCGGGGTTAATTGCCACATCGGTCTGGATAAAGGGCACATAGTTGGCGCGGGGCAGACTGCGCTCCTTGGCACTGACGATGCCCGCCGTTGCCGACTGGTCAAAGCCAAAGGGTGAGCCTATGGCCAGTACCCATTCCCCGACCCGCAGCTTTGAGGGGTCACCGATCTGCACCACCGGCAGGTTGCTGGCCTCTACCTTGAGCAGGGCAATATCACTGAATTCATCGCTGCCGATTATCTCCGCCGCCAGCTCCCGCTTATCGTTTAAGCGCACCAGCACCTCATCGGCACCGTCCACCACATGGTGGTTGGTAATAATGAAACCGTCACTGGATATAATAAAACCGGAGCCCAGTGACTCGGTATCTTCCGGCTGCGGTGCCATGCCCGGCTCACCGAAGAAATGGCGAAACAACTCACCAAAGGGTGCATTTTCCGGAATTTGTAGCTGCTCACCCAGCTCATCTTTAAGCTGGCCCCAGGGCTGCTGGCTGGCAGTGACTTTCTGCCGCGTACTGATATTCACCACCGCCTTGCCATTGCTTTCCACCAGTTCGGCAAAATCAGGCAATGAGGCCGCACAGGCCTGCACACCCATAATTAACAGAGGGAACAGGATCAACAGTCGTTTGAATGGCAACATATACAAGCTCTTAGCACTAAGTTTGAATTCTAAAAAAAACGCCCTGAGGCGCGGCGATATCAACTAAACACGGCGCTGCTCAGTCATCAGGCTGATTCAGGGTACCGGCTATTGCGTGGTAATTCAGCAGCAGACGTTTTACGCACAGCCTTAGAGTATTATAGACACTATACCCTACGCACCAGATGGGGCTGAATGGATGATTTTAAATGGCTTTGCAGCAGCACATAGCGCACCACCAGCATGCCCAGAACCAGACCCAGCAAGCTGGCAAGCACCGTGAGCAGTTCACTGGCAAACAGATATTCGCCTATTATGCCCAATGCGAACATAAAAAGCAGTGGCAACAGGTACATCAATAAAGAACCCTGTACCAGTGCGCTCTCCTCCACCGCCACAACCACCTGGTCACCCGCCTGCACACCCAGCGTATTATCCACCACAAACTGCGAGCTGCGCCTGCCCACCACTTTAGCCAGGGTGGAGGTGCCGCAACCGGCTTTCACCGAGCAGCTCTGGCAGGTCGACTTGCGCTCTGTTTCCAGCAACGCCTTTGAACCCCGCACATCAATCACCCGGGCGGTTTCTTCAATCATGGTGCACCGTCCTGCCTTTCGCTTCCGGCCTGTCCCGCGGCATTGATCGAATCACTCTCTAGCGGCTCAACCGACTCGGCAATCATACGCACCGTATCCGCCGGCACTTCGCCGATGGCGGTCACAAATACATCATCCAGATACACGCTGTAGGCGTTTACCGCCCCCATACTGGACAGGCCCGACATGTCACCGTCGTTTTCCAGCCGCTGTTCGACAAACACCGACACCGATGCCATGCCGTCACTGTAAATCATATGATAAGCCGGCACCTGCTGGCTGTGGTGGCTTACCTGATCGCTGCGAATCAGCTTGAAACCGGCGGGCATCTGCCGCGCCAGCCAGCGTTGACTGGGAATATCCTGCTGCCCGATCAGACGAATCTTGCGGAAACCTTTCAGCTCATCCGCATCAACGATTTTCTGTGGCGCCTCTGAAAGCAGCTCGATATCACTGTACATCATCTGCTCGATCACCTGGCCCTGCTCATCAATCAGATTACTTTTCAGCAACAGCCCACTGTCCTGATCCAGCCAGAACACATGGCCGTAACGGTGATTGTCCTGGGGCACCATCTGCAGTATCTGTGTCGCCTTGTTGGCCACCCGCGACTGGCCGCTCAACCGCAGCTGA
>JBFFND010000484.1:0-1917 GCA_041563375.1 Gammaproteobacteria bacterium
GGAACTTACCTGGAATCTAGAGGTGTGAGGCGCCTCAGGGGTTGATGAGTAAAATATTGTTTAAGTAATCAGGTTGATCTTAAAGTAATACTTAAACATATCGTTTAATTATGCTTTCTGTTTTTTTAGCAGTATCGGTGAGAAGATGCTGTTCAAATCAACCATGAGCGATATGGCAACGGCCTGTCTCGGGCCTGTGAATTATGATCAAACTTCGTACCTATGTACATATAGACTCACTGCAGCCGCAGTTGGCGGAATATATTGCCACGGTTTCCCAGGGTTTTCCGCCCGTTCCGGGCGCGGCCTGTCTGTGGGTGGAGGTTGCGCCGGGTATGGCGGTTCATCGGCTGACCGATATTGCCCTTAAATCATCCCGTGTTCACCTCGCACAGCAGGTGGTTGAGCGGGCGTTTGGCTCGATGGTTATTCATCATCGTGACCAGAGTGATGTACTGGAAGCCGGCGAAATCATGTTATCCCGAATGGGTGCAGATTTTAACTCACGGCAGGAATGCAAAATTGCCTGGAAAGAAATTATCCGTGGTATGACGCCCGATCATACCGTGCTGATTAATCGACAGAACCGGCGAGGTTCAATGATACTGCCTGAACAGAGTATGTTTATTCTGGAAACCGAACCGGCAGGTTATATTATTTATGCAGCAAACCAGGCTGAGAAAGCAGCCAATATTAATCTCGTGGATGTGAGTGCTGTGGGTGCCTTTGGCCGTCTGATTCTATCCGGTAGTGAAGCCGATGTGGATGAGGCGGCACGTGCAGCGATTAGTGCAATCGAAAACCCGAAAGGTAACTGATATGCATCGTCAACAATTAATCACATTGCTCAGTCAGTATCACACGCGCTTTATGGATGAGGCAGGTTTTATCAGGAAGGCCTTGAGCTATATAGAACAGCATGAAGACTGTTTTTATCGAGAACTGTGGCCGGCTCATGTGACTGGCTCGAGCTGGGTTGTGAACCCTGCCCGAGATCATGTGTTGATGCTGCATCATCGTAAACTGGATCAGTGGTTTCAGCCGGGTGGTCATGCGGATGGCGATGCGGATATCGTTCGCGTAGCATTGAAAGAGACCTCGGAAGAAACCGGGCTTGAGATAAGTGCTATCAGGCTACTCGGGGAAAATATATTCGATGTTGACCTGCATGATATTCCCGCAATGGGCGATGCACCCAGGCACCAGCATATTGATATCCGTTTTCTAATTGAAATTGACGATACGCTACATATACCGGGGAATGACGAGTCCCATGAAGTAAGGTGGGTTTCGCTTAACCAGGTGTCACGGTTTAATAATAATTTATCCACTTACCGTATGGTGGAGAAAACCCGGCAATTGCATCGTGAGATAAGTCTGGGCCGAACCGCCTGAGAATAGAGTCATTGTTGATTCTATGATTTGTCGGCGGCTTGTTAAGTTAACGTTGCAGGTGTTCTAGCTACTTTCATTGTTTTTAAATTCATTGATCAGATAATCTTTAAAAGACTGTGCAATCGGGCTGATCACTTTCTGGTGGTGAACCACATACCACTGACGCTGGATGGGCAAGCCCTCAACATCAAGCTTTATGAGCTCACCGGAATCAAGCTCTGCCTGAACCGAACTTTCCGCCATAAAGGAAATACCCAGGCGTGCCATTATGGTCTGCTTGATGGCTTCGCCGGTATCGAGTTGCATGCGGATATTGACAGTTGCATTACGCTGACGGAAGTAGTCCAGCGTTGAGGCTCTTATACCAGAACCCAGCTCACGCAGGATAAACCGTTCCTTTCCGATTGTTTCTGCAGAAATCTTTTTCTTGTTACGCAGAGGATGATCCGGGTAGGCGACAGCGATGATGGGGTTGGGTGCAAAGGCAATCGCATCAACTTTCAGATTGTCGGGTGGGCGGCC
>JBFFND010000485.1:0-1917 GCA_041563375.1 Gammaproteobacteria bacterium
GACTGCACCAGTTCATCGCCTTCAAAACCACGGAACACCAGGGAGAAAATCGAGGCGCCGATCAGAATCATAAACACCATGCTGGTAATGCGCGTGGTTTCCTGCATCACCTGCTGCATTATGCCCAGGCGCAGCTGTTTGCGATAAAACGCCAGTAACATCGAGCCCATTGCACCCAGTGCCGCGGCTTCGGTGGGTGTAGCAATGCCGCCAATGATCGAGCCCAGTACCAGAAAAATCAGCAACAGGGGTGGCAACAACTCAACCAGCACACGTGACAGCAGCTGTTTTCTTTCAGTGACTGACTGCTCCGGCATCGCTGGCATCGAATCTGGCTTAAGCCAGCTGTAAAGCAGCAGATAGACAATATACAACAGCACCAGTATTAAACCGGGAATCAGTGCACCCACAAACAGATCGCCCACCGACAGGGTTTCCGGGCTGAAAATACCCATATCCAGCTGCGCCTGCTGGTAGGCCGAGGACAGCACATCACCCAGCAGTACCAGAATAATCGACGGTGGAATAATCTGCCCCAGGGTGCCGGAAGCGCATACCGTGCCGCAGGCAATGGCCGGATCATAACCACGCTTTAACATGGTGGGCAGCGAGAGCAGGCCCATGGTCACCACGGTCGCACCGACTATACCGGTGCTCGCCGCCAGTAACATACCCACCAGCACCACCGAAATGCCGATACCACCACGCAGGCTGCCAAACAGCTGCGCCATGGTTTCCAGCAGATTTTCAGCAATCTTCGAGCGCTCCAGCATCACCCCCATAAACACAAACAACGGCACGGCAAGCAGCACCTGGTTGATCATAGTGCCATACAGGCGATTGGGCAGCGCTTCCAGAAAGGCAACATCAAAGGTGCCGGTGTAAGTGCCGATTGCGGCAAACAGCAGCGCGGTGCCGGCGAGGGTAAAGGCCACCGGAAATCCGCTGAGCAGAAACACAAATACGCAGACAAACAGACCGATTGCCATGATTTCCATTAGCGCTGTGCACTCCTGCCAAGTTTAAGGCCGGCACGCAGTACCAGCACCAGTGCCTGAATAATCAGTAGCCCCGCCATCAACAGGATCAGGCTTTTTAACAGGTACACACCGGGCAGGCCGCCGGCATCACGGGAGGATTCTTTGACTGCCCAGGCATCACTGATATAGGGCCAGCTGATCCAGGCTATAAACAGCATCACCGGAATTAAAATAAACAGATGCCCCAGCAACTCGACCCAGGCTTTTGTGCGCTCGCTGAAACGTGAATAGAAAATATCCACCCGCACATGGGCATCGTGCTTCAGGGTATAGGCGGCACCGAGTAAAAACACTAATGAATGCAGGTAGGAGACGGATTCCTGCAGTGCAATCCATCCCGTATCAAACACATAGCGCATTACCACCACCAGAAAGGTCAGTAACACCATAAACAGTACACACCAGGACACCACTCGACCGCTCCAGTCGATAAGCTGCTCCATCCTGTTTGCAATATTTTCCAGCTGTGTGCTCAGGTGACCTGTCATGAAAGCATTCTAACCATAACAGTCAACTTGATCAGCTGTGGTGATAGAGGGGTAAGGTTTTTCAATAACTGTATGCTCTGCTCATTATTATTTTATCTTGCGTGCATTTACAGCCGCATCAGTTTATCCATTTCTTCGCGAGTGGGTTCAACATCGCGGTGCGCATAATACTCTGTAATCGCGCGATGCACTTCTTCTGCGCTGTCCACCACTTCAAACAATGCCAGGTCTTCTTCTCGAATCATGTTCTGTGCACACAGGCTATCTTTAAACCAGTCCAGCAGGGGTTGCCAGAAGGCGCGGTTCATTAAAATCACCGGAATCCGCGGCGTCTTGCCGGTTTGAATTAACGTCAGCATTTCTGCCAGCTCATCCAGTGTGCCAAAACC
>JBFFND010000486.1:0-1900 GCA_041563375.1 Gammaproteobacteria bacterium
ATTCTGATTTACTACGGCAGGTTGGTTCGTAGAACTTGTAGTTGAATCAGGACAAGCTTCAAAGCCAGACTGTGTTAACTTGAATGACGCACCATCATTCATTACTTCAACCCATCCTGCTTCAGCAGCATGCTCCATACCAGGAACAAAATCATCCCACTGTAGTCCCTTTTTATGCCATACGGCCAAAAAGTTGTTTATACGTAAAACGTGTGATGGTCTTGAATTAAAATGATTGACGAATATGTCTAGTATATTAATCGCTGTTTCTTCTGGTGTAGGTATTTTTGCCATTATTTTTTTCCATGCCTAACATCTGTTTAAAGGACCTTACTTCCTGTTATCAGAACTAGGCAAAGAGTCCATCTCAGGTCTTCCCCTTTATTATCAATCAATGACTGTGACTCCGTTGTTATTGAAAAGACAAAAGCGGAAAAAGGGTCTCTGTTATTGTTTTTTAGCCAATAACATATACCTTATTTCCCATAGTTTCAATCACTTATTAAACTCCTGCCCACTCTTCGGTGCATGAAAAGTGTCTGCATTTGGGTGTGGAGGTAGGAATCTCTCATATGACCGCTTCAGGCTAAATGCAGCCAGTTTATGATTATTTGAAAGCACAAACTGGCTATGTCCTGATTGTCACTGCCTTGCTTCTGTTCCATTTCGTTTAGTTTAATACCTGTAACTCGCAGCAACAGTGACAACATGATTCTTATAGTCCATCGATTCATTGCCGAGCAGTAGAATATTGCCTGATGCCGGGTTATAGGCTGGAACACCGTCGATCGCCCAGTTTTGCGCATCGTATTGCTCGAACCAGTAGCCGAAGCGGTAGCTGAGTTGCTCACTGTATTTATAGCTTGTCCATAACTTGATACTGGTGAGTTCGGTTGTGGTATCGGGATACTGTGTTTCAGTCCCCGGGTTCTGTAAGTCCGTCATTTCAATAATGCCCCGTGACTGGCTGTGAACAATATCCATTCCGATATCCCAGCGCCCTAGTTCGGTTAACCTGGCACCTAGACCGGCTGTGTCGAACTGGTCACTGAAATCAGCTGTCCAGTCGGTTCCTATTTGGGTAATATCCTGGCCCGTCTGAATGGACTGGGTGTCCTCATGGGTGTAATAACCATAAATCGAAATACCATGTGCAGGCGCATACGAGAAGTCGATTGTATAAACCGGTTGCGTTGCTTCGTTCAGGCCAAGCGTGGAATCAGTGTAATCGTCCTTGTTGTAATCAGCGCGTGCGCTTAGAAACAGTTTTTCTGTTGCCATAAAATCGATAATGGCACCAAGCGTGTCCCGGTCACGGTCAGCGAGGAAATATTTTCGCATTGCCGGGTTTTCATTCGCTGGCGGATTATAATCGCTACCATCACGCTGGCTGGTTTCTGCACGCAATGTCAGGTCGAGGGTTGAGTGCGCCTTGATCTTCCATTTTGCATACAGGGTATCTTCTGTGGTGTTCTCACGTTCTGCATCGGTATAACTGCGCTCGCTATCTTCATATTTATAGCCACCGCGCAGGCTGGTAATGGCATTAAAACGATAATTTGCATCCAGCTTGAAACGGTTTTTCTCGTAACTGTAGGGGTTATTGGTTCTGGCGGTCGGTGAGACATGTGAATCCAGCACCACGTAGTCATAGGTATTGACGGGGGTTTTATTATCGCGTTCGTTGTAGCGCAGCTCTGCATTCAGGCGCAGCTTGTCAATCGGCCGGGAGGTGAGTTTGAGTTGTGCCGTGGTCAACCACACTTCACCGTCCAGCGAGCTACCTGGTAACGCTGCAGAGGTAATTGCACTGTTCACAGTATACGGCTGGAAAACATCATTCTGCGTCATCCGTCCCATCGAAAACACGCCGGTAATACGGCGGCGGTACGGCAGCTTA
>JBFFND010000487.1:0-1895 GCA_041563375.1 Gammaproteobacteria bacterium
CATAAAAAAATGCAAAGGATTTTTTCTTGCGACTCATAAGGGGTTAATTGTCCGGTTAAGTAACAGTGCGATACGTGCCAGTTTTTTCAATGCCCGTACCGATAGAGTGGCACCTGAAATGCCATCGATAGTCTGGCTCAGTTGCTGCTGTTCGGTGAGTGTGGCGTTATTGAATTGTTCGCTGAAAAAAGGGTAGCGGACTTCCCAGCCGCGGGTTTCCCTGAACACCAGTACCTTCAGTTGACTGATTTTATCAGCATCAATCACGATACCAACCGTAATCGGTTTTTTTTTGCCGATTTCGTCCAGTACCCAGGCGCTGCGCTCGCCCTGTTGCCAGTAGCGCACGCGTTTGCTGTCGAAGCTGTGTTGCAGAATGTTTTCTATCTGCTCACGTAGCTCACCTTTAATCCAGATAATCGAAGCCTCAGGTGGTTGCCCATTAAAAGCCTGATTGACAAATTCATCCGGTGGCTGATAGGTGCCTTTTGCAGAAACCGAAATCGAGATACAAAGCAAAGCAAGGGTCATCAGTTGCGTCAATTTTAATGTCAGTATTCTATGCATAATTTACTCAGACCAGAAAGTGCGGCCTTTAAACCACAAAAGGGAAGCACATTAAATGTGCTTCCCGTTGTGCCAGCTCGGTGCGGTTGCTATGACAAGACAACAATAATGCATGAGGTGTCCTGCACCTTGCCAGCTACGCTTACTCAGGCTAATGCCAGGATTTAGAACTGATAGCCTACACCCAGGTTGAAGCCATCCATATCGCCTGCATCGTCATTCTGCATCTGGTAGTCAGCCTTGAAGACGACATTTTCGTGAGGCCAGTAGCTGAAACCTATATCGGTCTGTGCCTTATCGGTGATGCCATCATCCGTGGTCCAGTTGTTCTGGCGGGTAAACACACCCCAGTTAGGATTAAGCTTGTATGAGGCTTCCACAATGCTGCCGCTTTGTGATTGTGCCGGGGTATCAATATCGATATCCCACACCGCATGTAAAGCTGTCAGGGTGAGTGGACCAGTGCTGTATCTGACATGGGCTTCAAGCAGGGTCGCCGAGATGGCATCTGCCGCTGTACCCTGTGACATGTCATCCTGGCGGTTGACGGTGGCCGCCAGTTCCAGCCCCGGCATACCGGTGTATTTGACCCGTGCGGTATAGGCCAGGCTATCAGCGGCTGCATTGGCAATCTTCTGTCGGCCACTGCGAATATTACCATCAGCATTGCTCAGTCCGGAGTGGATGGCCAGGTCATAGCTCACGCCGTTACTCATATAGGCCGAATACATCGCACCGCCTTCCCACCAGGTGGTTGGAATAATGCTTTTTTCCACCGGATTACGCTCTACACCATAAAAACGCGGTGGTTCATGTGTTTCATTGAGAAAACCCACCGGAATCAGAAATACACCGGCTTTCAGCATGGAGCTGTCACTCAGGTCCATTTCGATATAGGCCTGTTCCAGCTCGACCTCACCACCATTGGAACCGTCTGCTGTGTCCTTGACCAGTGCGTGTTCCAGCTCAAACTCGGAGAAAAAGCGAATACTGTCGGTAAAGTCATGACCAAATTCCAGCACAAAGCGGTGGAAGTCGATTTCCTTTTTCTCAGCGGTGTCCGAGCTGAGGTTATTGTAGTGTAGTTCGCCGTAGCCGCTGATCGTGGTTTCTGCATGGGCCGCAGTGGAAAAAACAGCAGGGGCAGCAAGCACTGATGTGACCAGGATGCCTGGCAGGGGGGTGGATAATCGCATGACAAAAAACTCCGAATAGTTTGGCCGGCCATATTCTGGCTGGCTGTTGCAATGTGTAAGAAAGTACGGATTATATATAATCTAAATGCAAACGATTCTCATATAGATTAATGATAAATTCAGGCTTCGGAA
>JBFFND010000488.1:0-1891 GCA_041563375.1 Gammaproteobacteria bacterium
AGGCTGAGCATATACTGCAGCCGTGACGCAGGTTCCTTGAGGGTGTTATAGGCCTGGTTGATCAACGAGGTTTTCTGCATGGCTTCCCGCTTTTCAGCCTCGGAGCCAGAGGCAAAACGATCCGGATGAACCTGCTGCTGCAGTGCCTGATTTTTCTGTTTCAACTCTGCCATATCCACACGCGAGGAGACATCAAGTGCAAATATTTCAAAATAGTTCTGTGAGAACAGTGAATCAGACATAATCAATTAACAACGCAGCGTGTATGACCTATGCAGGCAAATAAAACCTAAACCGTGAAACTTTCGCCGCAACCGCAGGCGTCTTTTTCATTCGGGTTTTTAAAGGCAAAACCTTCGTTCAGGCCTTCCTTAACAAAATCCATTTCTGTGCCGTCGATATACACCAGGCTTTTCTTGTCCACTACGATGGTCACACCATTACTTTCAAAGGTGACATCTTCGTCTTCGTTAACTTCATCGACAAATTCAATCACATAGGCCATACCGGAACAGCCGGTAGTCTTGACGCCCAGGCGCACACCTATACCCTTGCCACGGTTTGCGAGAAAATCATTGACGCGTTTGGCGCCCTGTTCAGTAATGGTGATACCCATACTAGCTACCTCGTTTCTTCATATAGTCTTCCACTGCAGCACTGATTGCATCTTCCGCCAGTACCGAGCAGTGAATTTTTACCGGGGGCAATGCCAGCTCTTCAGCGATGTCCATGTTCTTGATCGCTTTCGCTTCGTCCAGGGTCTTGCCTTTCATCCATTCGGTGACCAGCGAGCTGGAGGCAATGGCCGAACCACAGCCGTAGGTTTTGAACACCGCATTTTCAATCACACCGTCATCACTCACCTGGATCTGCAGGCGCATCACGTCGCCACAGGCCGGTGCGCCGACCATGCCGGTACCCACGTTCTGTGCGTCCTTGTCCAGTACGCCAACGTTGCGGGGGTTTTCATAGTGGTCGATTACTTTGTCACTGTATGCCATGGTTATGTCTCCTGATAGTCGCCGCAGGCTCTGCGGGGTATTATCTTCTATTTTAAACGGCTACACCTTATTCGCACAGCCGCCATATCAATTTAATCGTCTAACAACACGCTTAATCTAGCTATTAGGCGGCAGATTTTTGTGTGAGAGCAAGGCACGCTGGGAAATTTAAGGGTGAGCCTGTTGTTACAGGTGATCACTTAAATTTTCCAGCAGCAACGCCGCTATCGCGCAAAAAGATCCGCCTAATGCGCCGCCCATTCAACCGAATTCAGGTCTATGCCTTCTTTAAACATGTCCCATAACGGCGACAGGTCGCGCAGCTTGGCCACCGCCTGTTTCACCAGTTCGATGGTGTGGTCAACGTCAGCTTCGGTGGTGTAGCGGCCGATGGTAAAACGCAGCGAGCTGTGCGCCAGTTCATCACTGCGCCCCAGGGCGCGCAGCACGTAGCTGGGCTCCAGGCTGGCCGAGGTACAGGCCGAACCACTGGACACTGCAATGTCTTTCAGCGCCATGATCAGGCTTTCACCTTCAACGTAGTTAAAGCTGATATTCAGGTTACCGGCGATGCGGTGGTCCATGTCACCGTTGACATAGACTTCCTCGATGTCTTTCAGGCCGTTGTACAGGCGGTTGCGCAGTGCCAGGAAGTGCGCGTTTTCGGCGTGCATTTCTTCCTTGGCGATGCGGAAGGCTTCGCCCATGCCGGCGATCTGGTGGGTCGGCAGGGTGCCGGAGCGCATGCCGCGCTCATGGCCGCCGCCGTGCATCTGTGCTTCGAGTCGCACCCGGGGCTTGCGCCGTACATACAGTGCGCCAATGCCCTTGGGGCCGTACATCTTGTGCGCCGAGAAGCTCATCAGGTCGACTTTCATGCGTTGCAGGTC
>JBFFND010000489.1:0-1882 GCA_041563375.1 Gammaproteobacteria bacterium
AGCAGGGGCAAGGCTGGGCGGCAAATTCAGTTGCGCCAGTAAAAAAACAAAAAACTGGGCCGGCATTGCACTGTTACCCCAGGCCGGCGTGCCGGTAGGTATGGCACTGGTGGCTGCCAATCAGTTTCCGGAATACCGCCAGGTACTGTTATCGGTGGTTATCAGCTCGACCATTTTCTTCGATATTCTCGGCCCCATACTGACACGCATGGCAATTGAGCGAGTAGATAACGGCGATCCACCCCGCAAGCCCGAACAGGCACAGGACAGACCCTGATCACTGCGCCGGTGGCGCCACCCGCAGCACTTCTTCAACCGTGGTCAGCCCCGCCGCAACTTTCTGTGCACCGCTTAGGCGCAGGGGACGCATGCCTTCCTTGATCGCGGCTTTTCGCAGTTGCGCCATATCCACATTGTGCGTCACTCTGGATTTAACCTCGGGACTGAAAACAAACATTTCATAAATTCCCATGCGCCCCATATAACCGGTATTACGGCACTCCAGGCAACCGACCGGTTTACATACCTGCTCCGGCTTCGCCGCACTCCAGGGCTTTACCAGCGCTTTCCAGGTGGCTTCATCGATTTCAGTTGGCTGTTTACAATGCGGACACAGTGTACGCACCAGCCGCTGCGCCAGCACGCCCAGTACGGTCGACTGAATCAGATAGGCTGGCACGCCGATTTCCATTAAACGGGTAATCGCCGAGGGGGCATCATTGGTGTGCAGGGTGGAGACCACCAGGTGACCGGTCAGTGCGGCCTGTATGGCAATGTCGGCGGTTTCCCGGTCGCGGATCTCGCCGATCATAATAATGTCCGGGTCCTGACGTAACAGGGTTTTGACCCCGCTGGAAAAATCCACACCGATATTCGACTGCACCTGCATCTGGTTAAACGCAGGCTCCACCAGCTCAATCGGATCCTCGACGGTGCAGACATTCACCTCCGGCCTGGCCAGTTGTTTAAGGCTGGTATAGAGGGTAGTGGTTTTACCGGAACCGGTGGGGCCGGTGACCAGAATAATGCCATTGGGCTGGCTGATCATCGACTGCCAGCGTTCGTCATCGGACTGACTGAAGCCCAGCTCCTTGAAATTTCGCACCAGCACTTCCGGATCAAAAATACGCATAACCAGTTTTTCACCGAAGGCAGTCGGCATGGTGGATAGACGCAGTTCGATTTCTGTGCCATCCGGGGTGCGTGTTTTTAAACGTCCGTCCTGCGGGCGACGCTTCTCTGCCACATCCATCCGCCCGAGAATCTTGATCCGGCTGGCCACCGCCGCCATCACTGCACTCGGCACCTGGTACACCTGGTGCATTACCCCGTCGATACGAAAACGTACATTACCCATCTCCCGCCGCGGCTCCAGGTGAATATCACTGGCGCGTTGTTCGAAGGCATACTGCAGCAACCAGTCGACGATATTGATGACATGCTGGTCATTCGCGTCCAGTTTACCGGCGCGTCCAAGCTCCATCAGACTTTCCAGATTGGCCAGTTTGCCCGGTGCCTGCCGGGATTCGGAGGCTGCACGGTTTACCGATTTGGCAACGGTATAAAACTCCAGCAGGTAGCGCGCGATTTCATCCGGGTTTGCAACCACCCGAATAAATTTCTTATGACTGTTTATGCGTGAAAGTTCCTGCTCCCATTCATCCACAAACGGTTCAGCGGTGGCCACAGTGATTGACTGGCTGTCGACTGAAACTGGTAAAATATTGAAGCGTGATGCATAGGCATAGGACATCACTTCGGTAACTTTCGTAACATCAATATTCAGCGGATCAATGCGCAGATAAGGCAGTTCAACGCGCTGTGCCAGCCACGAAACAAGAAATTCGAGATCAAGCAGGCGGTGCGGATCCTGCTGATTCAC
>JBFFND010000490.1:0-1874 GCA_041563375.1 Gammaproteobacteria bacterium
GGTCAGGTTCTGGTCGAAGGTGGTCTGCAGCTGCTCGACAATCAGCTTCATGGTTTTGTACAGCGTGTTATCGGTATCTTCAATGCCGATGCCCACATGGGCAATGGTGTCGAGCATCTTGCGCGCCGGGTGCGTGTTTTTCTGGAAAAACTGCGGATCCAGCATCGCCACCTTGATGAGTGGAATCTGTAGTTCAAGCAACAGCGATTTGAGTGCGGATGAGATATTGCTGTCACGTAGAAATGCACCGAACAGCATCTCGACAAAATCCACGGTGCGGCCATCAATCGCATTCAGCGACTTGGACATGGAGGTGTTGCCCATTTTCGCCATGCCATTGAGCAGCGCATGTTTGAAATCATCGGTCTGAATCTGGGTTTCGCCGGGAATGTATTTGGGCTTGTAGCTGGTTTGCAGGCTGGTGAGCGCCTTGATCACATCACGGCGATCATGGAACTGCTTGCCCGCCGAACTGGAGGCATTGCTGGTCTTGGCATCATCGGATTCACCATTAATGAACTTCTTGATGGCTTTACTGACTTTTTCCGTATCCTCGAGGTCGATGTCCTTGCCCGGGGTGTTGTTCTGCGTGTTGTCTGGGGTATCTGAATCCGAACTCATGAGCACTGCTGTTAACTTCCGTTATTTTGTTATCTACAGTATATACGAGGCAAATCGCGGAAAATCAAACCAGCAGTGACTAAATGTTGAATATTGCGTGTGAATGGCAGCCCCGTTATTGCGCTTTCTTGGTGCAAAGGTTGTCGGCTGGTAAACTGTACGGTTTTTATCTGCCGGGAATTTGCTAGAATTTTCCGTGATAATCCATCTAAATGAGTCGAAATTGTCCCTATGTTTGTACTTAATGATATCGAGATACTGCCCGATGACCAGCAAAGCCTGGCAGCAGGCCAGCAGCACCTGATGACGTTCAGGGTGCTGTTCACCATCAAGGACGTGCCCGACAGCTTTACCGGGGTAGTTTTCAGGAACGACCAGGGGGAGTTGGAGCTGGCGCATTTTAATCACCCCAGGGGCAACCGGCGCAAGATCATCACCCTGAAGAACAAGCTGGTGGCGGGGGTGTTCGATGATATAAAACAGCGGCTGTTTGCCCGGGCGCAGGGTGAACCGGTCGAGCTGCCTCAAACCTATGCGACCGTGCAGCGCGAGCGTCGAAAGCCCGGCGCCTGATATTTCAGTGCCTATTATGCTGCCGGGGCTTGAATCCTGCGGCTTTGCCCTCAGTTAGCGACATCGACATGAATTTTCACTGGCTGCGCCACGACTATACCAACAAAGGGTGGGGTTAATTCGCCATACAGCTGGTGTAGAATGCGCAGCAGAGTTTATAAGCCCACCGGTCACATCTTCTGCGGGGCCGGACAATAGAATTTTTGGAGTTAAGTGCCATGAGTGTTGTACAGCAACAGGTTGAAGACGCAATTGCGAAATACATAGACCCTTACCTGGAAAAGAACCTGAAAGCCGCCAATGCGGTAAAAGGCATCGATATTAACGGGTCCGAGGTGTCCATCAAGGTTGTACTGGGCTTTCCCGCCGCCGGCCATTACCCCAAAATTATCGAAGAGCTGACCCGCCTGGTGTCCGAGATTGAGGGTGTGGACAGTGTGAAGGTGGATGTCAGCCACGAGATCACCGCGCATTCAGTACAGTCCAGCCTGAAGCCGCTGGAAGGCATCAAGAACATTATTGCCGTGGCCTCCGGTAAGGGTGGCGTGGGTAAATCCACTACCGCAACCAACCTGGCGCTGGCGCTGCAGCGTGAAGGTGCCCGTGTGGGTATCCTGGACGCCGATATCTACGGCCCGAGTATTCCCCGTATGCTGGGTATTACCGACAAGCCAGAATCA
>JBFFND010000491.1:0-1869 GCA_041563375.1 Gammaproteobacteria bacterium
GCAAACTTATTACTCAGCCGCAAACAACAACGCCCGGTATTAACCGGGCGTTGTTTTTCAGACTAGCACTGTATCTGGTCTAGTTATCCAGGCTCTGGTAGTAGTTGATCAGAATCTCGACCACTTCAGGGCGTGAGAATTCTTTTGGTGGGGCAATGCCCTGGCCCAGCATTTCACGAACCTTGGTGCCGGAGAGCAGAACAAAGTCTTCTTTCTGGTGATCCGGTGCTTCGCGCATCATCACTACCTTGTCCAGCTTCTTCGAGTAGGCGGTGTGGTCGGCTTCGAAAATCTCGATCTCCAGCGCGCCCTTGGGTACTTCGTTATGGAAGATGGTTTGTGCATCAAACGCGCCGTAGTGATCGCCCACACCGGCATGGTCGCGGCCGATAATAAAGTGGGTGGCACCCATGTTCTGACGGAACAGCGCATGCAGTACCGCCTCACGGGGGCCGGCATACAGCATGTCGAAACCGTAGCCGGTGACCATGGCGCTGTTTTCCGGGAAGTACAGCTCAACCATCTTGCGAATCGCCGCATCACGTACCGGTGCAGGGATATCGCCGGGCTTGAGTTTGCCCAGCAGCATGTGAATCACCAGGCCGTCGCAGTTCAGGCGTTCCATGGCCATGTGGCACAGCTCTTCGTGGGCCAGGTGCATCGGGTTACGGGTCTGGAAGGCGACCACGCGTTTCCAGCCGCGCTCGGCGATTTCATTGCGAATTTCAACCGCGGTGCGGAAGGTGTCAGGGAATTCAGTCTGGAAGTAGGAGAAGTTCAATACCTTGATCGGGCCTGACAGGCACACCTTGCCCTGTGAGTTAAAGGCATCCACACCGGGGTGGTCTTCACCGGCTGCGGGCGCATAGATTTTCTGGGTCATCATGGCCATGTCGTCATCGGAGAATTCTTCAACCGCTTCTACATCCATCACTGCCAGTACCGGGTGGCCTTCTACATTGGGGTCTTTCAGTGCAATGCGCGCACCTGGCTGGATATTGCCGGCATTTTCTACCAGGTTTAGCACCGGTACCGGAAAGAACACACCGGATGAGGTTTTCATCTCTTTGGCAACTGAAAGCGCATCGGCCTTGTTCATATAGCCGGTGAGCGGGTTAAAGTAACCGCCACCCAGCATTACTGCATTGGCGGCTGATGCAGAGCTGACAAGAATGGAGGGCAGGTTTTCCGCTTCCTTTTGCAGGGCTTCGTTTTCCGCTGAGTCATAAACAAAAAGTGGATTCAGTGTGTCTGAACCATGTGGTTTTATCATTGTGATGTCCTCCACCAGGTGATTTCCTGGATCATTATTTTTAAAATATTTTGCCCCGACAGCGACTGGACCTTGCCGGCTTCCGCCAGCAGTCAATGCTCGGCTGGGCGCAGCTTAGCACGCACTGTCCGCTGAAAAAATGTCACACCATCATAAAGGGGATTGGCGGCTTGGCTAATTCATATACTTAAGGGAAGTATGAGTTTTTTTTATCAGTTTATGTAAACAGTATTAATAAAAGTAATTAATAAAATAGTGAATTACTGATGTTATCTGCATGCTGAGATAAATGACAACAAAGCCAGCCCGGCTGATTCCCTCTGCTGCGTGGACAGCGGGATCAGTTGGGCCAGCGGCTTTGCTGCGGGAGTAATGCGTTAGAAACGGAAGTTGTAACCAAACTGCACAATATAGGAATCCAGATCCGGCGTGAGGTCATAATTTGCCTGATCACCAATCGGCGTCGCCACCTCGTTCTGTGTCTGGCTGATCAGCTCGGCACGCACACTGAACTCACTGGTTTCGCCGGTACGCATCGCATACTTCAGGCCAATGGTCTGGGTTTCAAACTCACCCAGGCGGTAATCCGAACTGGC
>JBFFND010000492.1:0-1868 GCA_041563375.1 Gammaproteobacteria bacterium
AGCCTGTGCCAACAATATTATTATCATTAAAATCAATTAGTTAAACAATGCTATATGAACATAAACCAATTGCGGTCATAAAATCACACTGAATCTGTAAAGTCAGCCTACACTTTGATAAAACTAGCACAGCCTATCAAGCTATTAAGTACTTTATATTCAATAAGTTATTAAATATATCAATCCCAGAACATGAAGAATAGGCCTATTTGGCGCAGTAATAAAAAAACTGTAATTATAATCACTACACCCCCGCAAAAATAACTATAATTACTATAAATAACAATAGCTTACGAACATGTAAAGTCTGTCAACAATCTCGACAAAGACGCTCTTGATACACAGAAGAACCCAGGCCAGATTATCCTGTAGCCAAGCCCCGAAGATCTTTGATCAGCGTAAAAACAGCTACCGCACTTACTGGCAGACAGTAAAACAACATTTTATACCTCTATTACGCTTATACCCTTGCAATCTATAACCACTAAACACAGATACACGACCTGACAGGCCGCGGTTAGGGTTAACAATCTGCTAGACGTCACCCGCCTGTTACTACGACGCCTTCCGTTAATACACATCACTGTCACTAAATTGATTTGCTGAAATAAATCATATTAGAGATCCTGGCTCAACGAATAACCATGACCTTATTAAGACTGAAGCTGTATCACACTGATTCACGATTCAGGCACGACTTAAATATTACGGCTGGTCGTCCAAATATTAGTTTTTTCTAATGTTTTAGTGCTTTCTTGACAAGTAATTTAATACTGTATCTAATCGGTTCCACAAAAATGAAAGTAAGTAGATTGTATTTTTTAAAGTGGATTTTTTCATACTGTTTAATTGCCCGCGGCAAATTAAACACTGTGTAATAAGCAACCAGCCAGTCAATCGTGCCGTCCCTCGCACCGGCTCCACGCACTGAAAAACCGCACACATCTACCTGCAAATGTTAAATACAATTATATCAGGGGAGCAATCCTATAATGAAAGTCACTAAAAAACGCTTAATCGCATCAGCTATTATTGCTGCGCTTGCGACACCCATGGCCGCGCAGGCTACCAATGGTTATATGATGATTGGCTATGGTGCGAAATCACGCGCTATGGGCGGTGTAGGTGTTGCAATGGGCCAGGATGGCCTGGCCGCTGCTTTCAATCCGGCAACCATGTCTGATGTGGCTGATACATTAACTGAGGAAAACAACTGGCGCTTTGATATTGGCGGTGATTTATTTAAACCTAACGCTGCTGTTTATCATGATCAAAATGCTTTACTTGGTCCAGTGGTTGATCAGGAAACAGGAAGCCCCTCTACATTCTTTAGTAAGCGTGGCTATTACATGCTGCCAGCAATGGGATTTGTTTCAAGAATTGACGAGCAACTAAGTTGGGGCTTTGCAATGATAGGTTCAGGTGCCGCTGCAACGTATGATCAGTCCCTGCCAGATGGACAACCTAGTTACTTTTTTAACTACAATGGTAACGCACTCGATGATGTTGAAATTCGTCTGATGAACCTGCAAATGCTACCAAGCATATCTTACAAAATTGATGACAAGCAAACCGTCGGTGCAACACTTGTCATTTCTTACTCTCTCTTTAAAGCTACTGGTCTCGAAGCGTTTGAAATATTAGGTTTCGGCGCCACGTCTGGCAATCTATCCAACATGGGAACTGATACAGCCTGGGGCGGCGGCATAAGACTAGGGTGGAAAGGCAAATTTATGGAAGACAAGCTACATATTGGTGTTAATTATTCATCACGCACTTATATGCAGGAATTCGATAAATACCAAAACCTGTTTGCTGAGAAAGGTGATTTCGATATCCCATCAAACTATGCAATCGGTTTAGCCTAT
>JBFFND010000493.1:0-1851 GCA_041563375.1 Gammaproteobacteria bacterium
GGTCTAATTATGCGAGTCTCAACAGCACTTCTGCATTCACAGGGCGTACAAAGCATGCTGGACAAGCAGGCTGAACTGATGCGCCTGCAGAATCAGGTGTCCAGTGGCAAACGAATTCTGACACCCTCCGATGATCCCAGTGGCGTGTCGCGCCTGATGGGTATCAGCGAAGCGCAAAACCAGATCAAGCAGTATGATGAAAACATCAACTACGCGACGCAACGGCTGGGGCTGGAAGAATCAAAAATAGACAGCAGCCTGCTGGTATTGCAGCGAGTGCGTGAGCTGGCAATCCAGGCGGCCAATACCGGCACCTATGACAGCCGTTCACAACAGCAGATTGCCAGCGAAATAAAAGAAAAGCTGCAGGAACTGTTCGACTACGCCAATACTCGTGATGAAAACGGTGATTATATTTTTGCCGGCTTCCAGTCAAAAGCACCGGCCTTCAGCACCGATGGTGCAGGTAATTATATTTTCAATGGCGATCAGGGCCAGCAATCGATCCAGATCGGTTCCGATCGGCAGGTAATTGCCAGTGACAGTGGTGCGGAAATCTTTCAACTGGTGCGCACCGGTAACGGTGACTTTGCCGTGGATGCCAGCCGCACCAATGCTGGCACGGGACGAATTTCTACCGGTGCGGTGGTGGATCGTGCCAGTTTTCTGCAACATGATTATCGCATTCAGTTTATTGATGCGGATAACTATGAAGTCATTGATGACACCACGGGTGCCGTAGTGGGTGCAACACCACGCCCCTATACGGACGGTGGCACGATTAATTTCGATGGCGTTGCAGTTGAAATACACGGTAGCCCGGTCGCTGGTGACGAGTTCACTCTAGAGGCCAGCCGCCATCAGGATATATTCACCACCCTGAGTCAGCTGGTGAGGGAAATGGATGCGCCCGGCACCGGTGATGTTATCGGTAACTTCGGCGGTGATTACCTCGCCAATGGCTTTGATGCGGGCGACACGGTGAGTTTTGATCTGGTGTTTGATGGGCGCACCGTGAGTGTGTCGCACCTGGTGGATGTGGCGGATACAAATGTTGATATTGGTAATGCCTTTCTTACCAGTATCAGTACGGATCCCAATGTCACCGACAACGGTGATGGCACTTATACCCTGGCGGGTACAACACCGGGCCTGAGTACCACTTTCTCGATTAATACAACTACGGGTGCCATTGAATTCAGCAGCAGTGGCGGCAACGGTGAAATCAGCAGCAATCTGACGCTGAATAATCTGGCAGATGATGATGGCAGTACGGCAGGTGTTGATGCCAGTCTGCTGCTGGCTAACCGTGGCAATACAGTGGCTTCACCTGCGGCCATCACCGTGGGTGAAACGGGTTTATTCGCCCCCGGTGAAACCTCGCCTTCATTTCTGTCACAGAAAATTGCCAATGCACTGGACAATATCGACCGCACGATGGATGGCATGCTCAATGTACAGGCAAAAATCGGCGGGCGTTTTAATTCAATTGAAAGCCAGCAGGCAGACAACGAAGCCGTGACGGTCAAGCTTGAGGAAGTACGTTCGGAAATCGAAGACCTGGACCTGGCAGAAGCGATCAGTAAGCTGACTTTCCAGACCACCGCATTGCAGGCATCACAGCAAACCTTTGTGCGGGTGCAGGGGTTGAGTCTGTTTGAGTTTATTTAATTTTACTATCAATAAAATCTTGAATATGGAGATGGTGGATCGAACGAAGTGATCCACCGGCACTCATTAAATATAAAGCGCTTTAAAAGCATTCTGCAGTAATCAAGCTTACTCGTTCATCTCTCATTCACTTTCACCTTCACGATATTCTGAACTGTGTTGTTTCGCCTTTCTGGCGAC
>JBFFND010000494.1:0-1848 GCA_041563375.1 Gammaproteobacteria bacterium
TGTCAATAACGCCGCGAATTGAATGTGGAGCGGTGAGAATTGACTGTAAATCACCATCCGGATTAATCAGCATCAGCGCAGAACTGTGATCCATCAGATAATCATCCTCTGTGATTTCACCATTCAGCCCCGGTGCCTTGCGATAGACTGCATTCAGGTTGCGTGTCAGTTTCTCGATTTGCGTCGGGTCACCCGTCAGCCCAATAAAGTCAGTATTGAAATATTCAACATATTTTTTAATTACATCAACAGTATCACGTGCAGGGTCAATAGAAAGAAAGATGATAGCGGGTGGTTGTAAATCCTGCTCCTTGAGTTCCCAGTGAACTTCACTCATCAGGCTGAGTGTGGTGGGACAAATATCCGGGCAGAGTGTGTAGCCGACAAACAGCAGGCTCCACTGTCCCTGCAAGCTCTCCTGGTTAAATGGCTGGTTATCCTGGTCAAGTAAACTGAAGTTTTCTATATGTTTTGCGGTGGGGTAAATCGCACCCTGGATGCGTGGTGTATTATCCTCTGGCGGCGGGTTCACCTGTGCCAGCCAGAGTCCACCGCCCATGGCGGCTATTGCGACAATAATAAGAAGCAGGCGGCTTTGTGTGTTGCTCATGCTGTTTACCATGGGTAGTTATTTGTTTCACTGTATCAGACTATAACAGTTCGACCTGAATTTACTAATCCAAATCGTTGCAACTCTGAATAATTATTTAATTATATTAACAAACTATAAAAAATCTGAGCTTATCAGGTTACAAGTAGATTGAATTGCGTACCTATTAGCATTCAGCTAGCATGCAATAATCCCCTTTTTATAAATGAGTAGCGCACTTTGTACAGTAAGGCATTTCAACGCATCAGTGTGGCCGCATGCTGCCTGGCATTCATTGTGATTGTACTCGGGGCTTATGTGCGCCTCTCCGATGCTGGACTTGGATGCCCTGACTGGCCCGGCTGCTTTGGCAAGATCACCGCACCTAAAGATGCACAGGAGCTCTCACTGGCAAGGGATGCCTATCCTCATCTGGAAGTGGATTCTGCCAAGGCCTGGAAAGAAATGATTCACCGCTACTTTGCCAGTTTTCTCGGATTATTGATTATCGGCATGGCGTATCTGGCATGGCGGAATCGTAAAACGGCTGGCCAGCAGATACGACTGCCGGTGCTGTTAGTGGGGCTGGTTATTTTTCAGGGCATGCTGGGCATGTGGACGGTGACCCAGCTGGTGCATCCGACCATCGTGACCCTGCACCTGCTCGCTGGCTTATTGACCCTGGCACTACTGTTCTGGGTTTTAATCAACCACAGTAAACCCTGGCTGTCACTGTTGCAGTATCAGCGCTCAGGTAGCACGGTGCGCTGGCTGGCCAGATTTTCCGTAATGGTGCTTGCAGTACAGATTTTTCTTGGTGGCTGGACCAGTACCAACTATGTAGCGCTGTATTGTCCGGATTTCCCAACCTGTCAGGGACAATGGTTGCCGCCACTGGATTTTGATGAGGCGTTTGTGTTTATTAAAGACACTTCGGTGAATTATGAAGGTGGAACGCTTTCGCTGGCCGCGGGCGAGACCGTGCATTTTATGCACCGTGTGGGTGCTCTTGTGACGACAGTAGTCTTACTTTTGCTGATCGTGCTGCTGCTGAATCAGCAGCAGTCTGTGCTGCGTAAGCAGGCATTGTTGCTGATGTTTTTGCTCGGTCTACAGATTTCTCTCGGCATTGCCAATGTGGTGCTGGTCTTACCCATACCCATTGCAGTGGCGCATAATGCCGGTGCAGCATTGCTATTGCTGGGCCTGATTCTTATTAATTACAGTTTGTCATTCACCCAAAATTCTGTTCCAACCAA
>JBFFND010000495.1:0-1847 GCA_041563375.1 Gammaproteobacteria bacterium
CTGAAAATGTGATGGGTGTGTAAGGGTAAAATTTATGGAACGTATAAAACAGGCGCTGGAACTGGCACGTCAGGAGCGAGAGAAAAACGGTGGCAAGGTCACCGGTTCGATTGCACAGCCAAAACAATCTGCGCAAAGTGTGGCAGAGGCGGACATTACCTACACCAGTACCCGTACCATTTCGATGCCGGTGCACGAGCTACGGGAAAAGCGCATTATTACCGAGCAGCAAAACAGTATTTCCGATGCCTATCGAATTTTGCGTACCCAGGTGTTGTTGCGACTCAATGAAAAGAAATGGAATACGCTGGCGATTACCAGTCCCGGCAATGGTGCGGGTAAATCACTCACGGCGATTAACCTGGCGATCAGCCTGGCGCGTGAAGTAGATAACACTGTACTTCTGGTCGATGCCAATCTGCGTTCACCCAAACTGGACAAGTATTTTGAATTCAATAGCAATTACGGTTTAAGTGATTACCTGCTGGAAGATAAACCACTGGGGGATATGCTTGTGCACCCTGAAGGCATCCCTCGATTTGTGATGCTGCCCGCGGGCCGTGCGATTGCCAATTCCTCTGAGATGCTTAGCTCGCCTAAAATGCAGCGACTGGTTGAAGAAGTTAAACACCGTTACCCGTCACGCATAGTGATTTTCGATCTGCCGCCGATGCTGGAAAGCTCGGATGCGCTGGCCTTTATTCCCAATGTGGATGCGACTCTAATGGTGATCGAAGAGGGTAGAACCCTGGAAGCGGAACTCCGCCAGGCGTTTGAGCTGATGCAGGGAAATGAGGTGATTGGTACCGTGCTCAATAAAGCTTATACGCAGGATCGTGACTATGACAACCTGGATGTGAAAGAAGGCTGGTTGTCGCGCTTTTTAAGTAAACTGAGTAAAAAAAGTCTGGCCAGTCATCAGGATGCAGTGAACCAGTAGGGAAGCAGGTGAAAATAATCAGTTAAATGAACTGGCGGCGACATAATACCCTGACGGTTTTTCTGTTGCTGATGTCAGTGCTGGTTATCAGACCACTGGCAGCAGAGATAAACCAGAACACAGTCGCCCTGCTGGTGAATAAAAATGACCCTGAGAGCATGGAGATCGCTGCCTATTACCAGCGGCAAAGGCATATTCCCGATCTGCATGTGATCTATCTGGATTTTGCACCAGGCAAAGATCATTTAAGTGAAGTCGAGTTTGCTGAGGTCAGTCGACAGCTGGCATCAAAAGTAAGCGATAACATTCAGGCCTATGCACTGGCCTGGCGAAAACCCTGGCGGGCAGGTTGCATGTCGATCACCTCGGCTTTTGCCTTTGGTTATGATGCAAGCCACTGTGCCAGTGGCTGTAAGCCGATACTGGCCAGTGGCTATTATGCCAGCAAAAGCAGGCAGCCCTATACTGATTATGGTCTGAGGCCTGCGATGCTGCTGTCGGGCAAAAGCGTGCAGGCAGTCAAGCAGCTGATTGATCGGGGTGTTGCCGCTGATTATTCGCGGGGCAGGGCAAGGCTTGCATCGGGTGCACAGGTTACAGGGGCCGCTTATCTGCTCAGCACGGATGATAAGCTACGCAATGTGCGAGCCGGCTTTTATCCGCGCATAGAACAAATACTGGGGTCTGTGCTTGGAATTAACCGCATACAGGCGAATAAACTTCGGCACAGGGATAATGTGCTGTTTTACTTTACCGGGCTTAAGCAGGTGGGTGGTATCAGTGATAACCAGTATTTGCCTGGTGCCATGGCAGATCATCTGACCTCGGCGGGTGGCCAGCTTTTTTCCGGGGGACAGATGAGTATACTTGAGTGGCTAGACGCAGGCGTGACCGCTTCATACGGTGC
>JBFFND010000496.1:0-1847 GCA_041563375.1 Gammaproteobacteria bacterium
GTTCGAATCCCTTCCTCTCTGCCATAAACAAAGCCACCAGTTTTCCTGGTGGCTTTTTTTATGGTTGAAATAAAACATGGATTTGAATCCGGGTTCGAAAAAAAGGCAGGACAGCCTTTTTTGACGCGGATGCTTTGACCGCGCCTGAAAGGGCTCTCGCAGGGATGCGAGGGATCAATCCTTCCTCTCTGCCATATTAAACAAGCCTCAGGTTTCTAACCTGGGGCTTTTTTATGGCCGAAATAAAAGTTGCCTGACACTCACCTGCCGATCAGAGCAGTAACCTCACGGTGAATCAATTCCGGGTACTCCCGCTGATAGATAGCCGGGTCTTTTGATATACATTAAAACTGCAAGCCTGCATATTCCTTAAGATTCCCTTAAGGAAAGACTCCTAGAATCCATTCAAGCTTGAACTCACTATCGATTACGGGACTACCACGTCAGCCTCTGCGCATTATCAGTCGCCTGACCCTGCCCTGTATCAAACCTTTAGCACCGGGATATTTATGCGTATTAGTCTAATCATTTGCGGCCTGTTAAGCCTCTGTGCCTGCACCACCGTGCAGCCATGGGAAAAGGACCTGCTGGCCAAACCTTCCATGTCACTGGTTCCCAGTGAAGTCGATAACGCGCTTGATGAACACATTTATTTCAGTAAGGAAGCCTCGCTGGGCGGCCAGGGTGTGGGCGGCGGCGGTTGCGGCTGCAACTGAACCCGCGCCATTGTTCATCGTTATGATATCTGTATTGCATCTTTAATCCACGGGAACCGATATGTCTGATCACAATAATATTCGCAATAAACTCAGCCTGGCCAGCGCGGCCCTGTTGCAGATGGGTAACGCTGCGGCGGCGGATGATACGAACAACGACTGGGATATCAGCACTGCGGTTCTGTTTTACCAGGAAAATGACGGACGTGTTTCGGCGATTGAGCCGGTAATCAGTGGCAGCCGTGAACTGGCCGAGGGTGAGAAGATCAATCTCAAGCTGGTGCTGGATTCACTCACCGGCGCCACCCCGAACGGAGCCCATGCCTCCAGTAATATCCAGACCTTTACCAATCCGTCCGGCCGTCAGAGCTACACAGTAAACCCCGGCGAAACGCCACTGGATGACACATTTCTCGACACCCGGGTGGCACTCAGCGGCAGCTGGGAAATGCCGGTGCTGGATGAGTACAGCCGGGTGATTCTGGGCGCTAATCTTTCCAAGGAATTCGACTACGCTTCGCTCGGTGCTTCCGCCAGCTTTCAGCGCGATTACAATAACCGCAATACCACCTTCAGCGCCTCGCTGGGCCTGAATGCAGACACCATTTCACCCTCCGGTGGCATCCCCACCCCCTTCGCCAATATGCGGGTGGCGGACAGCGGTACTAACCGGGATGGCACGGATGACACCAAAACCATCACCGACCTTATGTTCGGCCTGACCCAGGTGATCAACCGCCGCACCCTGATGCAGTTCAACCTGGGGTTGAGTGAGTCCTCCGGTTATA
The DNA here is from genome assembly GCA_041563375.1 of Gammaproteobacteria bacterium. Classification (GTDB taxonomy): domain Bacteria; phylum Pseudomonadota; class Gammaproteobacteria; order SZUA-229; family SZUA-229; genus SZUA-229. The sequence continues at coordinate 1,505 of JBFFND010000496.1, forward strand.
TGAACGACCCCTATAAAATTATTTCGCTGATTGATGGCACCACCGGCTTGCCTATTACACCAGCCGACAGCAATGACCTGCCCTATTTATATGAAAACCGTCCCGATTCGCGCTCTCGGCAGATCTTTTTCTGGAAGACGGTCCATCATCTGACCGAAGACGTGATCAATGTGTCCTACCGATACCACACCGATGACTGGGGCATTGACTCCCACACCATTGATTTCCATTACCGTTATGAACTGGGCAATGGTCATTATCTGCAACCGCATTTGCGTTATTACAGCCAGAGCGCGGCGGACTTTTTTACCACCGCGCTGGTGGATGGCCAGCCATTACCGCA
>JBFFND010000497.1:0-1843 GCA_041563375.1 Gammaproteobacteria bacterium
ACCGACAAGCCAGAATCAGAGGATGGCAAGACCCTTAGCCCGATGATGGGCCATGGTCTGCATGCGATGTCGATTGGTTTTATGATCGATGACGAAACACCGATGATCTGGCGTGGCCCGATGGTCACCCAGGCGTTGGAGCAGTTGCTGGTGGATACCCAGTGGAAAGACCTGGATTACCTGATCATCGACCTGCCACCGGGCACCGGTGATGTACAGCTGACACTGGCACAGAAAGTACCGGTAAGCGGCGCGGTGATTGTGACCACGCCACAGGACATTGCACTGCTGGACGCGCGTAAGGGCCTGAAGATGTTCGAAAAAGTCGAAGTACCCGTGCTGGGTATTATCGAGAACATGAGTGTGCATATCTGTTCCGAGTGTGGCCATGCCGAGCCGATCTTTGGCCAGGGCGGTGGTGAGCGCATGTCGGAAGACTATGATGTGGACTTCCTCGGCGCACTGCCTCTGGATATCTCGATTCGCACCAATGGCGATGAGGGCACACCGTCCGTGGCGGCGGATCCTGATGGCACGGTGGGGCATATCTACCGTGAAATCGCGCGTCGCACAGCGGCCAAGCTGGCGTCACAGGCCAAGGACTACAGCAGCAAGTTCCCGAATATTGTGATTGAAAACAACTAACAACTAATCGGGTCGGCAGCGCAGCAGGTCAAGCCTGTTGCAAAAAGTCGTGATAGAATGCCGCCACTTGAAAAAGTGGTGGCATTTTTTATGGGCTTTATAATTAACCTGATGAATGGGTTAAGCAATGCTCTGAAAATGTACCGCACCTTTAACCCTGTCGGAAAAGACCAGCTAGAGAAAACCTATGAGACTGTGCGATCGCGATATTTTTAAAGCATTTAAGGACGGCCGAATCATTGTGAATCCGCAGCCGCCAGAAGATTCGGTAAGCGGGGTCAGTGTTGATCTATGTCTGGGCAACCGGTTTCGCACATTCAGCTCCCACACCACCGCCTTTATTGATTTAAGTGGCAGTCGCGCCGATGTTGACGCTGCAATTGAAAAGGTGATGAGCGATGAAATCAGCATTGAAGATGGCGAGGCATTCATGTTGCACCCGGGCGAGCTGGCGCTGGGTATCACGCTGGAGTCGGTGACCCTGCCGGACGATATCGTCGGCTGGCTGGATGGGCGTTCAAGCCTTGCCCGCCTTGGCCTGATGGTGCATGTGACGGCGCACCGGATTGACCCCGGCTGGAGCGGCAATATTGTGCTGGAGTTCTACAACTCCGGTAAGTTGCCACTGGCGCTGCGCCCCGGTATGTCGATTGGTGCGATCAGTTTTGATCAGATGTCAGGTGCGGCGGACCGTCCCTACCGTAAGCGCAGTAATGCGAAATACCGTGACCAGAGTGGCCCGGTGGCCAGCCGCATTAGCGAGGATAACCAGGATCCCTCTGAGCACTGTTGAGATGTCATCATTATTCAGAGCCGTGCTGGTCGGTTCTCGACATCACCGCTATTTGAGCGCAGCCCGCTCTGCCATTTTGAGCTGTGCACCGGGCGAGATGTGAAATGCCTGATGTTGGTTTGATGGTCTAAACTCGGTTTGAATATTTTTTATAACGAAGGGTCTGTCTTTTGCTGAGTCTTGAAAAACTGATTGAGCGAAGTGCCAAACTGGGCAGTTTGCCGTCCATTGTCTACCGTGTGTTTGATGCCATGGATGACGACAACTCCACCGCCACCCAGATTGGCCGGGTGATTAACGACGACCCGGCGCTGACCGGGCGCCTGCTTAAACTGGTTAACAGTCCCTTCTACGGCTTTTCAGCCAAGGTGGATACGGTTTACCGTGCGGTGGCACTGATTGGAC
>JBFFND010000498.1:0-1843 GCA_041563375.1 Gammaproteobacteria bacterium
CCCTGCCTGATCTACCGCACTGCAAACGACCATGCCCTGTAAGTTGATAACCGCAAAATTGGCATAGCGCAGATTGCCAAATAACATTTTTTCTAATGCCGGTTCACAACTTTTATCCAGTGGATTTTTAACGTATGGTAGCTTTTTCAGCACATCCAGCAACAGACGGGTTTCGCTCACCAGTGACTCATGGTATTTATTGGCAACCAGTGCGTAGTGCTGCACATGCTGCTGAGCATCCTGTAACCGCATACGGTAGTTATCATGAGCCGTATCCAGCATCAGCAACAATGACGGAACTATAGCCATCAACACAATAATGAGCAGACGTGCGCGCAGGCTCATGGCAAACACTTCGACACCTCGACCAGTTCCGATTTATTTCTGGCGATCTCCTGCTGGCTCAATGTAACCTATTCCTTTATATAATCTGCTATAAATCTGTGGATCGTGATCAAACAACGCTCTCTCATAAATTCTAAATACCAGTCGCGTCACCCTGTTAAATTCCAGCCTGAAAAAACGGCGATACCTGATTTTTTACCAAACACACAGAATCAACCCTTACACGATTTTCGTGTCTGAGTAATCTAAATTACTTAACGCTGGCTCGGCCAATTTAGAACAGCAATCAAAAGCATTTTACAATTGAGTATAGGCGTATATAGCGCGTTTGCTATTGCCTGACATCAATAATAGACAGATATGCTTCAGCTGATTAAGAAATTTCAGCTATCAGGCGGGGTATGGGAAAGGGAGGTTTAACCAAGTAGCTTCATAAGCCCGGCTTCATCAAGAATTTCCACGCCGAGCTGTTCGGCTTTGGCTGCCTTGGAACCAGGGCTGTCACCCACCACCACATAGCTGGTTTTTTTCGACACGCTGCCGGTGACTTTTGCACCCCTGGCCTGCAGTGCTTTTTTGGCTTCGTCGCGACTCATGTCGCCAAGCGTACCGGTGAGCACAAAGGTCTGGCCCTGCAGGGTCTGCTGCTGTGGCGGCGTGACTTCAACTTCGTCCCAGTGAATACCGGCCTGCAACAATGCGTCTATCACCTGCAGATTATGCGGCTGTTTAAAAAAGCGCACGATATGTGATGCCACCACCGGCCCCACGTCCTCAACCTGTTGCAGGGTTTCTTCATCCGCCTGTTGAATCGCCTGCAGGCTGGCAAAATGCTGCGCCAGCGTCTGCGCCGTGGCCTCACCCACTTCACGAATACCCAGTGCATAAATAAAGCGTGACAGACTGGTGTGCTTTGATTTTTCCAGTGCCTCAACCAGGTTGGCAGCAGATTTCTCACCCATGCGTTCCAGCGAGGCGACCTGTTCTACTGTTAGTGAATAGAGATCATTCACATGCTCGATCAGACCCGCATCCACCAGTTGTTCCACCAGTTTATCCCCCAGCCCGTCTATATCCATCGCCTTGCGCGAGGCAAAGTGCTTGATGGATTCCTTGCGTTGCGCGGCGCAGAACAGGCCACCACTGCATCGTGCCACCGCTTCACCTTCCAGCTGCTCCACATCGGAACCACACACCGGGCATTGCGTCGGCAGCTCAATCAGTTGCGCACCTGGCTGGCGACTGCCGGCTACGACCTTTACCACTTCGGGAATTACATCACCGGCGCGGCGAATGATCACCTGGTCCCCCACCCGCACATCCTTGCGCTTTACTTCATCCATATTATGCAGGGTAGCATTACTTACGGTAACACCACCAACAAACACCGGCTCGAGGCGCGCCACCGGCGTCAGTGCACCGGTACGTCCTACCTGGAAATTGATTTCATTGACCCGGGTGATTTCTTCCTGTGCCGGAAACTTGTGGGCAATCGCCC
>JBFFND010000499.1:0-1830 GCA_041563375.1 Gammaproteobacteria bacterium
AGGTCGCAGCCAGCCTGCAATAATGCCCACTGGCTGACATTAACAATATCCAGCAGAATAACTATCAAAAATAACCAACGGAACTGCAAGACGTGATTATCAAACCCAAAACCCGCGGCTTTATCTGCACCACCACCCACCCAACCGGCTGCGAAGCCAATGTGCAGGAACAGATTGCACGTGTTAAAGCCGACGGCCCCATCGCCAACGGCCCGAAAAAAGTGCTGGTGATCGGTGCATCCACCGGCTATGGCCTGGCTTCACGCATCACCGCTGCCTTTGGCTCGAACGCTGCCACGCTGGGGGTGTTTCTGGAAAAACCCGCCACTGAGAAAAAGCCCGGCTCTGCGGGCTGGTACAACTCGGCCGCCTTCGAGAAAGCTGCCCATGCTGAGGGTCTGTATGCGAAAAGCATTAACGGCGATGCCTTTTCCAACGAAATGCGCGCTAAAGCGATTGAGCTGATCAAACAGGATCTGGGCGAAATCGACCTGGTGGTTTATTCCCTGGCCTCACCCGTGCGCAAGCTGCCGGACAGTGGTGAAGTGATCCGTTCGGTATTAAAACCGATTGGCGAGACTTACCGCGCCACCGCCATTGATACCAGCAAGGACTGCATAATTGAGGCGGAAGTGGAACCAGCCAGTGAAGAAGAAATACAGAATACGGTGACCGTGATGGGCGGTGAAGACTGGGAACTGTGGATGCAGGCACTCAAAGACGCCGGTGTGCTGGCCAAAGGTGTACAGACCGTGTCCTACAGCTACATTGGCACCGATATTACCTGGCCGATTTACTGGCACGGCGCACTGGGCAAGGCCAAGGAAGACATGGATCGTGCCGCGGCTGCCCTGCGTGACAGCCTGGCTGAACTGGATGGCAGCGCCCATGTGGCGGTGCTGAAAAGCGTGGTCACCCAGGCCTCTGCAGCAATTCCAGTGATGCCGCTGTACATTGCGATGAGCTTCAAGGTAATGAAGGAACTGGGTATTCACGAAGGCTGTATCGAGCAGATCAACCGCATGTTCCGCAGCCAGCTGTACCGAGATGGCGGACCGGAGCTGGATGACACCTCACGCATCCGCATGGATGACTGGGAACTGCGCGACGATGTGCAGAACAAGGTCAAACAACTGTGGCCACAGGTTACCACCGACAACCTGTTCGAGCTGACTGACTACCAGGGCTACAAGGACGAGTTTCTCAAGCTGTTCGGCTTTGGCATTGACGACATCAACTATGACGCCGATGTCGACACACTGGTGCCATTTACACCGGAAACACTGTAAACGCGGTTAATCATGCAGGCGGGCAGTGAGCACACCCGCCTGCATAATCGGACAAATGCAGGACAGCTGGTTGCAAAGCGAGTGCCCTGCACCTAATATAAGCCTCTGACAGGACGGTTATTAACTTATAATACTATTCCCAAAAATACTGATTACAGGCTGTTGTTAGTGGTTTTGCCTGATAAGCGGTTATCTCTACTGCCATTTCAGGGCATGCCTTAACTCCGGTCTTACACAGCGGCGAATAGACCAGATCAATTAACATACAATAAAAATAACAGCTCTTTATGCCGCAAAGCCTTAACCTGCCCCAGCAACTGATTCGCCTGATTTCCGAACCCGCCTTCGTGATTGATCAGAAAGCCGGTATATACGCGGTTAATCACGCTGCCTGCGACACCCTGAATTTTTCCTGTGAAGAACTACTGCAGATGCATTTTGCCGAGATTGACCATAATCTCAATGCAGAAGACTGGCACACCAACTGGCAGACATACAAACAAAGCGAAACCTCCAGCCACGCCACCCTGTATAACAATGC
>JBFFND010000500.1:0-1828 GCA_041563375.1 Gammaproteobacteria bacterium
GAATCATGCTGTTTATGATTCGTGAGTTCCGCAGCAGCCACAAAAATCGGGAGTGAAGAAGGTACTTTTATTTTCGCTTTTTGAAAATAAAAGCTTGTGTGTCGGGGCGGCGCTTTCTTGCTTACTTCTTTGGCGCTGTTGCTAAAGAAGTGAGTCGCCAGAGAGGCGAAACAACACCGCTCAGAATATCGTGAAGGTGAATGAGAAATGAAACATTAAACTTGATTACTGCAGAATGCTTTTCAATAACCCAAATTCAACCCTCATCAACCGACAACAACACCACCGAAATATTATCCGACCCACCATGATCATTCGCCAACTTGATCAACTCATCCACACACTCATCCACATCCTGATACCGTTCAAGCAAATGCTCAATCTGCGCATCAGATACACAATCGGTCAAGCCATCAGAACACAACAGATAACGCTGCGCGGACTGTAGTTTAATTAACTGACAATCCAGTTTCGGTTCTGCATGCAGGCCCAGTGCACGGCTGATCACATGATGCATGGGAGACAACTCAAAGGTCTGCTGATCTATCTGTCCGTCACTCAGCATGTCCTGTAACAGGCTATGATCAGTGGTAAGTTGCTGCAGCTGCTGCATGTAACAATAACAACGGGAGTCACCCAGGTGACAGAGCACGGCGCTTTGCTGCTTAACTAACAGCGCTACCACCGTTGTGGCCATATTTGCCAGCGCCGGCTGCTGGTGCTGTTGCTTTATAATCTGCTGGTTGGCATCCAGCACTGCCTGCTGCAATGACTGGGTTAACCAGTGCTCACCGTAGCCCCCGCCACTGTTTGCCTGTAGTACCGCCCTGCCAATACTTTGCTGCAACTGATCGATGCACAACTGACTGGCCACTTCACCGCCGGCGTGGCCACCGACACCGTCAGCCACCACCAGCAAAATCACATCACTGTGTTCAAACTCACTGATTAATACCCGGTCTTCATTCTGCTCACGCACCCTACCACGATCAGACCCAGCTGCACAGGATATATGAAGGCCTGAGCTAGTCATCGTTATCAGCATCGAGTGCGGCCAGACCACGGCTGAAGGCGCTGGCCATTTCAGCGCCACTGGCATAACGTTTTTGCGGATTTTTCTGTAACGCCTTATTCACAATACGGGTTGCACTGCCCGACAGTTCGGGTCGAATATCCCGCACCGGTTTATGTTTGTCGTGGGTGATTTTATACGCCAGAGCCGCCAGGCTATCTGCTTCAAAGGGTAGCCTACCCGTCAGCAGCTGATAGAAACTCACCCCCAGTGCATACAGGTCAGCACGGCCATCTACATGGTTACCACTGATCTGTTCCGGCGACATATAGGACGGGCTTCCCATGAAACTGCCGGTGCGGGTTTTTACCGAATCAGTAATGCGCGCAATACCGAAGTCGGTTATTTTCAGTTGCCGGGTTTCACGGTTATACATGATATTCCCCGGCTTGATATCACGGTGAACAATGTTTTGCTGATGGGCATAATCCAGCGCCTCAGCCACCTGCTGCATAATCCGGTAAACCTCGTCAACAGGTAACAGAGTGTCTGGCTGGGTGAAATTTGACAGCGGTTCACCGTTGACATAGTCCATGGCAATAAAAGCAAAACCTTCTTCCTCACCCACGTCATACACCGTCACAATATTGTGATGACTTAAACGTCCCGCTGCTTCGGCCTCGCGGAAAAAACGGGACTTTAATGAATTCAATTCGCCGGTCGGGAACTGGATATAGTCCAGGGTTTTTATCGCTACCCGACGATTGATTTTTGGATCCTTACCCAGATAGACCACACCCATTGCACCACGCCCCA
>JBFFND010000501.1:0-1827 GCA_041563375.1 Gammaproteobacteria bacterium
CAGATTTTCATTCAGTGCATGGATGATTCCTAAATATCTTAAACCGCTGTTATTCATATTGTGTCTGACGCCGTTTATCTCGCTGTTACACGCAGCCATCACCCAGCAGCTTGGCCCTAATCCGGCGGAGGCGCTGATTCGTGGTTTTGGTGACTGGGCGCTTTATTTTCTGCTGTTTGGGCTGGCGATTACCCCGGCACGGCAGTTGCTGAAACTGTCTTCACTGGTTAGCTATCGACGCATGCTGGGCTTGTTCGCGTTTTTTTATGTGTGCCTGCATTTTTTAAGTTACATCTGGTTTGATATGTTCTTCGACTGGTCGGAAATTGTGCGGGACATTATTAAACGTCCGTTTATTACCATCGGCTTTATCTGTTTTTTATTATTGTGGCCATTGGTACTGACCTCGACCAATAAAATGATGCGTCGCCTGAAAAAGAACTGGGGGCGGTTACATAAACTGGTGTATCCGATTTCACTGCTGGCCATGTTGCATTATTTTATGATGACCCGTGCGGACTATCTGCAGCCCACATTATTGCTGCTGTTACTGGTGCTATTGCTGGGTTACCGCCTGTTCAAATGGCGGGCGGGGAAAACAGCGAGATGAAGTTTGACTCACCCCTGGTGGAAGCTCGCCTGCTCAGGCGTTACAAGCGTTTCCTGGCGGATGTTCGCTTGTCGGATGGACATGAACTAACCGTCCATTGTGCCAATACCGGAGCAATGACAGGCTGTGCACCTGCGGGTGCCCGAGTGTGGCTGAGCCGTTCCGATAATGCCAAACGCAAATACTCCTACAGCTGGCAACTGGTGGAGGTGGCCAACGGTGTGCTGGCCTGCATCAATACGGCACTCACCAATAAACTGGTGGCCGAAGCACTGGCTGAAGGCAAAATAGCAGAACTGACCGGGTACGATGTGTGCCAGTCTGAAGTGCGCTATGGTGATGAGCGAAGCCGCATTGATTTTTTACTCAGCCACAGTGTGTCGCATCAGCAGCACGCAAGCCCGGCGGCCTATGTCGAAGTCAAACATGTCACCCTGAGTCTGCAGCCGGGGCTGGGCAGTTTTCCCGATGCGGTAACAAAACGCGGACAGAAACACCTGCGGGAGCTGATACAACAGGTGCAGCAGGGCTATCGCGCGGTATTAGTGTTTATAATCATGCGCACAGATGTTACTCTTGTGCAGCCGGAAGATGCCATTGACAGGGACTATGGCCAGTTACTCAGGCAGGCCGTTGCGCAGGGGGTGGAGGTTATCGCGTATGCTACCGATATCAGCCCGCAGCAAATTCGCCTGAGTCACGCCATACCGGTTGTACTCTGATTTCTATACATATCAGGTAAATTTAACTAACGTGAACCGCCTAACCGAGATGAACCCCCTGGACCATGTTTAGACCCAAAGAGCTTTTTATTGGCCTCAGATACACCCGCGCCAAACGCCGCAACGGTTTCGTTTCCTTTATCGCATTGCTTTCCATGATCGGCATCGCCCTTGGTGTGGCGGCGTTGATTGTGGTGTTGTCGGTTATGAACGGCTTTGGTAAGGAACTGCGTGAACGTACCCTGGGGATGACCGCCCATGCCACGGTCACTGGCCAGGATGGTACCCTGTCCGACTGGCAGGGCATCGAACGCCGGGTGAGGGCGCATCGCAGCGTGATCAATGCCGCACCCTTTACCCAGAACGAAGCCATGCTGAGCAATCGCAGTCGGGTGAGTGGTGCGATTATTCGCGGTGTTTACCCTAAACTCGAGCCTCGTGTTTCCGAGATCGATAGCAAGATGGTGTCAGGCACACTGGCGGATCTGCAACCGG
>JBFFND010000502.1:0-1825 GCA_041563375.1 Gammaproteobacteria bacterium
ACTTTATCTGCAACAGCAGGTACAGCCCAGGCGGAAAATACGGTGCCAGTTAAGGCCATGGCTGATGCATTGCACCTGGTTATGGACTCTGACCGCACCGTTTATACGCGAAAGATTGTAAACAGGCTGGTGAAAAAAGAAAAAGTTATCAAGGCAAGCGAGCATTTCGAGGATGATAAAGCGCTGGTTCTGCCCGCACAGATGTTTCGCTTTGGTGCGGAAATGGTTAAACAACGTTCCGAAGCATTACCTGATGTAAACTTCAGCTACTCTTTGCAATCGCTGTGGCCGATAAACAAGCAGAATGCACCCAAGACCGACGCTGAGAAGGAAGGGCTTAAATTTGTGGCTGAAAACAAGGGTAAAAACTACTACACCGAAGAAGTGCTTGGTGGGCAGAAATACTTTACCGCTGTATACGCCGATACAGGCGTTGCTCCGGTCTGTGTTTCCTGCCACAACGATCACAAGGACACGCCAAAGACTGATTTTAAAATAGGCGATGTAATGGGTGGTGTTGTTATCCGCATCCCTGTTGATGGCTAACACTATGCTTACCCGGATTTTCAAAGTGTTTTTGCCAGGCCTTTTTGCATCACAGTTTATAGTGACCAGCGTTTATGCTGATGACAGTCAGTTTATAAAATTCTCGTCAGATTCGTTAATACAGGGACGTGAGCTGTGGATCGAAAACTGCGAAGGCTGTCATGCCTATGGCATTGCGGGTGCGCCAGTACCAATGCGCCCGGCAGACTGGAAGAACCGTGTTACAAAACCAATGGAAGTGCTTTACGATCATGCAATAAACGGCTTCTTTGGTGAAGATGACACAATGATGCCAGAACGTGGCGGCAATCCGGAATTATCTGATAAACAGGTCAAGCTGGCGGTGGATTATATGCATTCACTCGCCACACACTACATCAATTCAACTAACTGACATCCCGATTATACGATGATGGGGATTTATGAGGATATTAATTATGACACCCGAAAAAATTAAACTGGTACAGGAATCATGGGTCAAGGTCGTGCCTATTTCAGAGACGGCGGCGGAGCTGTTTTACGGCAAGCTGTTTGAGCTTGATCCCTCTTTGAAATCGCTTTTTAAAGGGGACATGAAAGAACAGGGGCGTAAACTGATGGCGATTCTTAATACGGCTGTTAATGCGCTGGACAAGCTTGATACCATCGTGCCGGCTGTGCAGGACATGGGTCGTCGCCACGTAGGCTATGGCGTAAAGGACGAGCATTATGACACGGTTGGTGAAGCACTGATCTGGACACTGGGTGCAGGTTTGAAAGACGACTTCACTGAAGATACCAAAGGGGCCTGGATTGAAGTCTATACCCTGGTTGCGGATACGATGAAGGAGGCGGCTGCCGAACCAGCATAACAGTAGTGTTCTCTTCTTAGAAAGTCATGCAGCCGCTTTATGCGGCTGTTCTAACTGGCAAAATTTAAACCACTGTTCTGGCGGGTAACCACCGGGGTAATAGTGCTGGTTAATCGGCGCTGAATCTGTTGCTTTGTTATTGATTTGTGCTATTCATGTGACACAGGCGAACCCAGACCTTTTATTAACCTGATCTGTCACCACAGGAAGTTAGCGAATGCACCAGCACCCAGTTATAAACCGTCGTTTCCAGGGACTGGCCATCGCCAGCCTGCTGAGCCTGACACTGACAGCCTTCGCCAGGGATTACACCCTGAATGAAGTGCTGGATATGCCCAGCGAGCCGGATGGTGTGGTGATTGAGATCGTCACCGGAGATGCCGAGGGTCTCAGCTGGGCCTTGCCCAGGGCAAAGGACTATATCAAAC
>JBFFND010000503.1:0-1814 GCA_041563375.1 Gammaproteobacteria bacterium
ACTCGGATGAATGGCATGTGCTGCACTTACGTGCACCTCGCAGTGTTGTTCCTGAATCGGTAATGCCGAACTACGTCTGGCTGGACGATGCAACCATCGACCCGGAAATGACGGTTAAAACCATGGAAGTCATGCGCAATATGCCTAGCAACCCCGCGCCTTACACCGATGCTGACATTGCATCTGCAAAGGCCGAAGTTGAAGGCAAAACTGAAATGCAGGCACTGGTGGCCTACCTTCAGGTGCTGGGAACCATGGTCAAGTTCGACGAGAGTAAAGATTACCGTTAAGGGAGGTTGCGTAAATGTCTGACTTTTTTCAAACCGACTGGGCAGCTATGACACTGAATGACTGGGCAGGTCTCATCATTACAGTGGGGGTGTTCTTTCTGATGATCTGGGCTTACGTTTACGCATTTCGTCCAAAGAACAAAGAGAAGCTGGAGTCCCATCGCTTTGATATTTTCAAAGACGATGAAGAGGGCTCTGGTTCACAGAATGAGGACTCAAGAAAATGAGTGAAGAAAACAAGTTCCCCGGTGAAAACAACACAGGGCATATCTGGGACGAAGACCTGCGCGAGCTAAGCAATGATCCGCCAACCTGGTGGACCATCGGCTTTCACGCAAGCTGGATTTTCGTCATTGTGTACACACTGCTCTACCCTTCATGGCCGTTAATCGATACCCACTTTAAAGGCCTGCTGGGCTGGACTTCGATTGGTGAATACCATGAAGACATGCAGTCAATCAAGGAAGTGCGCGCACCCTTTGAAAACAAGATCAAGGACATGAGCGCATCCGAGATCCTGGCCGACCAGGAGCTGTCACAGTATGTGAATGCGTCCGGTAAGGTACTGTTCGGTGACAACTGTTCAGCCTGTCATGGTGCGGGTGGCCAGGGCAACGTCGGTTTCCCTGTACTGGCGGATGATGACTGGTTATACGGTGGCACCATCGACGATATACAGACCAGTATTATCGGTGGTCGCCAGGGCATGATGCCTGGTCATGCAGCCATGCTGAATGACGAGCAAGTAAACACCCTGGCCCAGGCGGTTGTTGATGGCAATGTCACCGAAGTACCGGCCTATATGGAAACCGGCTGTGTCGGCTGTCACGGTGCAGACGGCAAAGGCCTGACCTTTATGGGTTCAGCTAACTTGACCGATGGAATCTACCGTTTTACTGCGCAAGATCAATTAGAAAGCGTAAAACACACTATAAAATACGGTGTAAATGATCCATCACATGAACAGACTCGTAATGCAGTGATGCCAGCCTTCGGTGGCGGCAAGCTGACAGATACCGAGATTAAAAAGTTAGCTGTCTATGTGCACAAGCTTGGAGGTGGCCAGTAGGCCAGAATATGCAGCTAACTTAAATCCAATTGCTTTACTGTTTCATTAACAAAACCTGGGGAGGTGAATTATGGATGCAGTAGTAATTGGTTCAATCGCAACAGTGGTTGCAACAGTGATTGTTCTGGTCGGTTTCCTTGGATACTGGGTCAGTAAAATCATGAAACATCCACATACACACGATTGAGCTGCAGATGCTAAAGGGGCCTTGTGCCCCTTTAGTCATTTCTGAGCAATGAGTTTTACACAAAATTTACAGGGAATTAACCAGTGGGTATGCAATCTAAATGCGATAGCCGCTGGGATTCCTTCAGCGATACAGACAGAATTACGGTAAAATTTTAGCGGTTAGACCGTTGGAGAGACAGGTGGACGAAAAAGCAGTAAACGCCTCAGCAGAGCATGAAAAAAGTGTCGCTGAACTTTATGAGGAAGCGGATCACTGGCATGTTAAT
>JBFFND010000504.1:0-1787 GCA_041563375.1 Gammaproteobacteria bacterium
CCCCAATACGTGGCTCGTCGATATAGGCACAGCGTTACACCAGTTACAGGTTTTTGCCTGTTAGCAGTGGTTCAATGTCGCCTGGTCCACGCAATGGTAAAGAATTTGTTATTATGAAAACGATTTAATACGATAAACTGCTGTGGCTATAAAGACTGGTCTAATAAGTTATAAAGAGCGCGGCCTGTTTCATATCACCTGTAGAAAATAAAGGCACCCGGCAGATCGTTGTTGTAACGGCACGTATTCTGAATTCGAGCGATAATGAAGTTCATCTACTATACCGACTGGCAACAACTACCCGAGAGTGCCAGCGCTCTGTTTGCGCAGGCCGAGAAAGACTCGATCTTTTACACTCGCCCGTGGTTCGAGAACCTGACTGCTGTAGCACTTGATGATGCGTCAACTATGCTGCTGGCCTGTGTAGTGACGGAAGACAGGGTGCTGGCCATTCTGCCCCTGCTGAAAACCGAGGGAAATAGCGGGTATTCACTGAAGCACCGATACACCACACATTACAGCCTGCTGCTTACGCAGGATGATCAGCAGCAGGTGCTCACCTGTATGGCTGAGGGCCTGGCACAGTTGCCGCTTAGCGCCTTGCTGCTGGAACCGGTGGCGGACGATGACACCAGATTGAACAGGTTTCAACAGAGCATGCAAGCAGCCGGGTTTAACTGCGAGCGAGTGTTTCGCTTTTATAACTGGATTTACCGCGTACAGGCTCAGTCATATGCGGACTATATGGCGGCACGTCCAACAAGACTGCGTAATACAATATCCCGTAAGCAGCGCAAGCTTGAGCGTGAACACGGTTACCGGATTCAGCTTTATACGGGTCAGGATGTGCCGCCGCGGATGCGCGACTACTACACGGTTTACAATGCAAGCTGGAAGGCAAATGAGCAGTATGTCGGTTTTCTCGATGGTATTGTCGCCGGCTTTTCAAAACAGGGCTGGTCAAGACTCGCCGTGCTGTATGTTGGGGATATGCCGGTTGCTGCACAGCTGTGGTTTGTTGCGCACGCTAAAGCGAGTATTTTCAGGCTGGTGTATGATAAGGTCTGGAAGGCGTATTCACCGGGTTCAATACTCACCAGTTTCCTGATGGAACATGTAATCGATAGCTGTAAGGTGGAAGAAATCGACTTTCTCACGGGTAATGATGCTTATAAACAGGACTGGATGTCTGATCGCAGGGAACGTTTCGCATTATCCTGCGTGAAAAACACAGAGCCGAGCGGGCGTTCTCGATGGCTTGTCGAGTCGCTGAAGCGCCTGCTGGGAAAATAATAATAATGCCCGGCATTAATGCAGGGCCATTAATACTGAGTGACATTTGAATTTTATCTTCTGGAAATAAATATAATATTATGAAACTTGTGCAAAAAAGTTTTCTGAAAGGCAGTAGAGAGTTTGAGATAGTTGATGATGCGATCTGCGTGAGCACAAAGTCACTGTTCAGGCAGGAGAAGTTAACAGTTGATTTATCGACACTTGATCCCGAGCCGGAGATAAATGATTCGGAGATGGTGTTTTATAATCCCCACAAGGGGCGTCCAGTTTTCTCACTGTTATTAAACAGGCCGAATACAGAAGCATTTAATCGCTTTATTGATGCGCTGAAACAGCAAATAAAAGGTGAGTACAGCGGTATCACAGATGTTGAGGTGGTCTCACCTGAAAAGGTGCAATCTGCCCTTGCCTGGAATATGCATGAGGAGCCTCCGGAATTTACCGAGCCTGCAGAACCGCGGCAAGAAATAGACTTTAAACCTGTCAATGCC
>JBFFND010000505.1:0-1785 GCA_041563375.1 Gammaproteobacteria bacterium
ACGCCATTTGCACCAACTGGCAAGAAAAATGTCGAAGGTGCCTTATTTAACTGGGTGATTTCTGACTTTGGTCTAAATGATGCGATTGAGGCTGGGCTGGTTAAAACACCACGCATAGTTGTGCGTGACGATGCCATGCCTAATGCGAAGAGTTATCGTAGCAAGCTATATCATTTGTATCGAGAAGAAGAAGTCAGAGAAGACTTAAACCGCAAGGCTGATGCAAATGATCCGCTACCCGACCTGGTACAAAAAGCCTACGCCATACTGGCCTATGACTGGGATATCGCTGCGAAAGAATGGCAAAATAGCGGACACGAGATACCCCCTGTTTTACTCACTGTATGTAACCGGACTGAAACCGCAGCGCGTATTGAACAGTTTTTTAATAGCGGCGACTGCCTGATTAATAGCACACAGGCACCAGACAAAACGTTACGTGTTGATTCAAAAGTACTGGAAAAAGCTGAACGCGGTGAAACGGTTACAAAAAACAAAGATTATGATCAACGCTTAACTGAGATTATTCAATCAGCAGGCTTACCATCAGACAAAACTGATGACTTGCTTAATTTAAAGCAGCCAGAGCAACTTCGCGCACTGGTGGATACTGTCGGCAAACGCGGCAAACCTGGTCAAAAATTACAGAATGTCATTTCTGTTGCCATGTTATCAGAAGGATGGGATGCTGCGAATGTTACGCATATTATGGGGCTGCGAGCCTTTACCAGTCAGCTACTCTGTGAACAGGTAATTGGTCGTGGTTTAAGGCGAGTGGCGCATGATACGGATGAGAACGGATTATTCTTGCCTGAATACGTCAATATTTTTGGCGTGCCCTTATCGATTTTTCAGGAAGTTGGCGAAGAAGGTGAAGCCCCTCCGCCCCCGAAGCCTAGTGTAAGAATCGAAGTCGAGACTGGACGGAATCAGTATGAAATAAAATGGCCAAATATTCAGCGCATCGATACGGTATTAAAACCTACCCTGATCATGGACTGGAAACAGGTAAAGCCTCTAACGCTCGACCCGATGAACACTCCAATGAATGCCGAAGTCGCGCCTTCATTAACTGGCTTTGCAAACCTTACAATGGCATCTGAAATTGATCTTGAAAAAGCCATTGAAGAGTTTCGTCTACAGAATCTTATATTCCGAGCCGCGCGAAAGCTTTATTTACAGAGCGCCGATAGCTTTGGCGGTGATAAACAATATCTTGCCGTACAGTTAATTCGTATTGTGGAGGAGTTTCTAGATAGTGACAAGCTGGATATTCCCAGCATCTGGCACCAGGACCCTATACGGAAACAAATATTATTTGCTTTAAATATGGACACCGTTGTTGGACATGTTAGTCGATTCGTGCAAGAACAGAATATCGAAAAGCTGGAAGCCATCTTTGATGAAGCACAACCAATCGGCAGTACCGCACTAATGCGTCCCTGGCTAACGACCAAACCCTGCATGGCAACAGTGCGATCACAGATAAGCCATGTTGTTTACGATAGTACATGGGAAAAAGTCGTGGCTGATATCTGCGAAAAAGAATCTCATGTGATTGCCTGGGCCAAAAACGATCACCTTGATTTTATTATTCGTTATTTGTGGCGTGGATCGTCAAGAAATTTTGTACCGGATTACTTGATTCGCCTCAACAATGGTAAAAACCTGGTACTCGAAGTCAAAGGCGTGGATAGCGAACAAAACAAAGCAAAACGTGCCGCAATGGACACATGGGTAAAAGCTGTCAATGAACAAGGTGGATTCGGGCAATGGTGTTTTGAT
>JBFFND010000506.1:0-1770 GCA_041563375.1 Gammaproteobacteria bacterium
ACATAGCGGGCAAACGACGAACGCTGGTGATCTGCATCGCCCCCCATGCGAGCGACGGGCAATAAACCCATCAGCCAGAAGTGTGTCCATTGTTCAGTGTCCGAACCGGATACCTTCAGCAGGCCGCGCTGTGCACGCATTGTCCAGACAAAGCCGGCCGGCATGGCCAGGGTCTGTTCTGCGGTCATTTGCAGGTAGTCCGGTTTGTTTTTATCGCCCATGCCGAATTGTCCCGACATGTTAATGCTGGCCACAGTGTAGAGTGGCGTCCCCGGTTCAATGGTGTAAAGAAAATATCGCCGCGCCGGTTCCGGTAAATCAGCAACCATTTGAGGATCAAATTGTGCAGCCTGTTTCGGTTGCAGGGCAACAAGCCGATGCATGGCCCTGGCATCGGCCCGGTGATCAAGCTGTCGCCATATTAAAAGGACCAGTATGACCAGTAGTAATAACAGAACTAAAGCGATGAACATTATCATCTGGCAGCTCGATAAAAACTGGATGAAAACGGGGAAGTACAGATTAAAGCCTTGTTAGATTGGTACATGTGTAAGGGCTGATCCGTTAGTTTTGCGTTACTTGTGTGCTCTTAATTGTGCATTATTTGCGTGGTGTTAACTTCTGCTGGTAGGCAGAAGTGTATCATTTACAGATCATATCATCTTTTCAATAAAGCCAGGTTTTGTATTAATCAGGCTTTATAGTCAGATTAAAAGGGCGTTATTTAACTGTTAATCAGTAAGTGATAATATCGTTGGTGACATTAGTACTTGCAGATATGTAAAAATGGGCTGGATTATTTATAGATAAACTATTATAAATAAAAACTGTGATTTCATACTCTGCACTGTCAATGTGCTTACATTCTTTGACAATGTACAAACCTGAACGAAAAGTCTGAGCTTATCAGATTATCACTCACCCGAACGAGTTAGGTGTGCTTGTTAAACGCATCACACTTTTTCTGTTAAACAGAGTTTATTTCTATTTCCATAATAAAAGTGTTGATATTTTATTGATCCTTCACTAGTCTTCGTTTAAACCTTACGAACAAAGTTTTGATAAGGGCACTCCTGATCGAAAGACAGGTTCGCAAAGCCACCGGCCTAACAGTTTTATAAACTTATGGCAGCGGGGTTGCCGAAACAGGTCAAGTTAGTGAAGCTATAAACTTCCTATCTACGTTGTGCATGTCTTTGTAAAAGATATGAACAACACGTCTGTGTGTCCTTTCATTTACTTTCCTGAAACATGTTGCATCGCCTGGTGTATGTGACATTTAGCACGCAGGTGGATTAATGGAAGCTGAAACATTCTCACCAGACTCCTATGTTATCAATATTATTAAACGTGCGATTTCCAATGCACAGAATATTCGTATTGATGGCAAAGATCTTGGCAATATAATCGTCCTCGGAAAAGATGGTGAATATTATCCGCAGCTGGATGATATGGAAGCGTTCTGCCGTGCCCCTGCGAACATTTTTAAAGTAACAGTACTCTCAGAACCTGGCTTTGACCGAGAAGAGAAGAAGTTCGGCAGAAATATTGATGAACTCATGTGGCACGCCGCTTTTCATGCGTCACAGGGGCGGTTGATGGAAGGCTGTTGCCGTGATGATGTGGTTGAACTGCAGTATTGGCCCAATCTTACCCGTGTTCCAGTGTCACCTAATTCGTTACGCATCGCGGCTCTGCTGTCCCGTTATCCCACCTCCATCGCCCTGGCGTACCGTTTTCTGAGAGTCGAGCCCACAGAGATTTATCAGT
>JBFFND010000507.1:0-1765 GCA_041563375.1 Gammaproteobacteria bacterium
CATACTGCTGCGTGCCCTGGGTTATGAAGCCGAAGAAATTCTCGATATGTTCTTCGATAAAATCAGCTGCAAGCTGGTTAAAGACGGCGTGGAGATTCCACTGGTTGCGGAACGTTTACGGGGTGAAACCACAAGCTTTGATATCAAGTCCGGCAAGGAAGTGATTGTTGAAGCCGGTCGTCGTATTACCATGCGTCATATCAAGGCGCTGGAAAAAGCCAAAGTTAAAAAGCTGGTTGCACCGCTGGAATATATGGATGACAAGATTCTAGCGCATGACATTATTGATCAGTCGAGCGGTGAAGTCATCGCCAAAGCAAATAGCTCAATGACAACAGAAGTGCTTGAGGCAATCACCGAAGCAGGTGTTAAGACTTTTGATATTCTGTACACGAATGATCTGGATGCGGGTCCTTATATTTCCAATACACTGGCGATTGATCCAACTGCGTCTCAGCTGGAAGCGCAGGTGGAAATTTATCGCATGATGCGTCCCGGTGAGCCACCAACCAAGGATGCTGCTGAAAACCTGTTCAAGAATCTGTTCTTTACCGATGAGCGTTATGACCTGTCTGCAGTTGGCCGGATGAAGTTTAACCGTCGCCTGCGTCGTGAAGAATCTACGGGTCCTGGCACACTGTCTAACGATGATATTCTGGATGTGCTTAAGCGCCTGATCATGATTCGTAACGGTGGTGATACGGTTGATGATATCGATCACCTGGGTAATCGTCGCATACGCTGCGTTGGTGAAATGGCGGAAAATGTTTTCCGTGTTGGCCTGGTGCGCGTCGAGCGTGCAGTTAAAGAGCGTCTGTCGATGGCAGAGTCCGAAGGGCTGATGCCGCAGGAGCTGATTAATGCCAAGCCGGTGTCTGCCGCGATCAAGGAATTCTTCGGTTCGTCACAGCTGTCACAGTTTATGGATCAGAATAATCCATTATCTGAAGTGACCCATAAGCGTCGTGTATCTGCATTGGGCCCCGGTGGCCTGACCCGTGAACGCGCGGGCTTTGAAGTACGTGACGTTCACCCCACGCATTATGGTCGTGTATGTCCAATTGAAACACCGGAAGGCCCGAACATTGGTCTGATTAACTCGCTGTCGGTGTATGCACGTACGAATGAATACGGCTTCCTGGAAACGCCTTATCGTCGCGTAGTCGATGGCAAGGCAACCATGGATATCGATTATCTGTCAGCCATTGAAGAAAGTAACTTCGTGATTGCACAGGCGAATGCCGACCTGGATAAAGACGGCCGGCTGATGCAGGACATGGTGTCCTGTCGTACCAAAAATGAATTTGCCCTGTCCACGCCGGACAAGATTGAGTATATGGACGTGTCACCAAAGCAGATCGTATCGGTGGCGGCGTCGATTATTCCATTCCTCGAGCACGATGACGCCAACCGCGCATTGATGGGTTCGAACATGCAGCGCCAGGCTGTGCCAACCCTGCGTGCCGACAAGCCGCTGGTGGGTACCGGTATGGAGCGTTCGGTAGCTATGGACTCGGGCGCGGCGGTGGTTGCCAAGCGTGGCGGTGTCATCGACTCGGTTGATGCGGGTCGTGTTGTGGTGCGTGTTAACGACGATGAAACCGTCGGTGGCAGCGCTGGTGTGGATATCTATACCTTTACCAAGTACACCCGTTCTAACCAGAACACCTGTATCAATCAACGTCCACTGGTTTTCCCGGGTGATGTAGTTGCCCGTGGTGATGTACTGGCAGACGGTCCGTCTACCGATATGGGTGAGCTGGCA
>JBFFND010000508.1:0-1761 GCA_041563375.1 Gammaproteobacteria bacterium
AGGTCTGGCGGTTATTCAGATGATAACCACCCTGTGCAGCAGCAATAATATAGCACTGGTTTTCAATCGCCCGGGCGCGCACCAGGGGTTCCCAGTGCGATTGTCCGGTGAAGGCGGTGAATGCCGCAGGCAGTGCGCAGATTTCCATGCCTTCATCAATCATATTGCGGAACAGCTCTGGAAAACGCAGGTCATAGCAAACGCTTAAACCAAGGCGTCCGAAAGGCGTATCAATCACCACCACCCTGTTGCCGGGCACGGTGGTTGCGGATTCATTATAGGTTTCGTTGTTCTCTTCGATTAATACATCGAACAGGTGAATTTTGTCATAACGCGCCACCCGCTCACCGCCACTATTAAATACCAGACTGCTGGCGTAGGCGCGGTCACCTTCCTCGCTTTTAATCGGAATGGTACCACCCACAATCCAGGCCTTATGCTTTTTCGCCTGTGTGGAGAGAAAGTTCTGCACATGCCCCTCACCGTCTGCTTCAGCATTGTTTACCCGCTCACGCTCGTTGGTCGGCATCTGCGAAAAATTTTCAGGCAGCACAATCAGTTCCGCCCCCTGAGATGCCGCCTGCTCGATCAGCTTGGCAGCCTCGTCCAGATTGGCCTGAATATTTGGCCCGGAGGTCATTTGAATTGCAGCAACTTTACTCATTGGGTTTAAATCCCTCGATTAAATGTATATTAATAATATCCGCCGCTTCACTGCCCGGCAAACTTTGTATTGCAGAGGACGGAACACCCAGCGAAACCAGCCAGCTTTTTAGTTCTTCTGACCAGAGCTCACCTTCTTCCCCCCCGGGGTAGCGAATTTCCAGCCGGGCATCAGTTTGCACAGACCAGGCCTGAACCAGCGCCGACAGTTCTGCGTTCTTTATCAGCTTCTCGCCATGCCGTGATAACTCCCATGTTTCCGATCGCAGCTGTACAGCAGTGCTATCGGCCACTACCAGCGGGGCAAAAAACAGCATCCATGATAAAAGAATAACATGTTTTAACATTACATCATCAGTCCGGTTACGTTTCAAAAACCATCTCCCGCAGTTGTGCCTGAGCCAGTTTGCCGCGCCTGAGCGTTCGGCGCCGACAGCAGGGTCACCTGCGGTTTCTGCAAACTGCCGGTTACATGATATTCATATTCCGAAAGCTTGTCCGGTGTAAACATTTTCTGCAACAGATACACCAGACCACCCGCAGCGGGACCAGCCACCACCGTGGTACCAAACGCCACACTTGAACCGACATGAGGCCTTACCCTGATTGTCTGATCCACGGTTTTATTCTGCATATCGAGTCGACCGCGAAGAAGAATATCCGCCACTTTACTTTCTATGGAAAGATTATCCGAGTAAATATTACCTTTGGATATAGAGAAACTGCCACTCGCCTCATCAAATGCAAAACCTTTCGAGAGCTGGCTGGCAAAATCCAGAGAGAGCACGGTTTTCAGGTTAAACAGCCCCAGCATACGTGCCGGCCCGGCATTTATTTTACTCAGCACACCGTCTTTTAATGCCAGATGCCCACTGCCATTCAGTTGAATCCACGAAAAGGCATAAGGCTTGTCATTCCAGCGCAGATCCAGATCAACGGCGCCCCGGGTGTTTTCAATGTCCTGGGTAATATCCAGCGACTTTAGAGCCCCACCCAGATTATGCAGCCTGATCTGTGTTTTCAGGTGAGTCGTGTGTTGCTGGCTCCAGCTCGAATACCAGCTGCCTTCACTGCTCAGATCATAATGATCGGTCGATA
>JBFFND010000509.1:0-1759 GCA_041563375.1 Gammaproteobacteria bacterium
ACCACGCAACTGGATCAGGGTTTTTGGTTGCCGTGCGGCTTTGAACAGTTTTTCCGCCGATTTATAGGGAATAATCTCATCCTGTGGACTGTGCAGTATCAGTAGCGGGGCCCTGATCAATGGCACTCGCTCAAGGCTGTTAAACTCATATCGCAGATACAACAGATGTGACAGCAGCGGAAACGTATGTTGTGCCATATCACGTGCTGAGCTGAAGCTGGATTCAAGGATCACACCCCGTGGTTGCACCTGGCTGGCAAGCTGTGTTGCCACTGCACCCCCCAGTGAACGGCCAAAAATAATGACCTGATCTGCAGTAAAACCCCTGTTATGCAGTAGATAATCCCAGGCAGCCATGGCATCTGCATACAAACCGACTTCGTCGGGGCTTCCGGTGCTCTTGCCATAACCTCGGTAGTCAATAATCAACTGGTTAAGACCCAGTCGACGAAAAATTTCCAGTGAGGCGCGGCGATGGGATATATTGCCCGCATTACCGTGCAGAAATAACAGTACCGGTTGAGACTCGCTGTCAACGCTGGCCGGAATATACCAGCCATGCAAAAGCTCACCATCGCGGGTGTCGATACTGGTCTCTTCATAGGGTATCTGCCATTCTGCCGGTGTCTCGCTGATGACGGCGGTGGGATAAAACACCATACCCGGCTGCAGCAGATACATCATGCCATTCAACAGTAGTAGGCCGGTGAGCAGTGTGAACAGATAATTCAACGACGTTTCTCCAGAGACACTCAGTTGTTTACTGAAGCCTGACCGGAACTCATTGCGGGGTCAGGCAGACTAACTCACACTATCTTAAACCGGATATAGCATCCAGGTTAATGTCTGTGCCGGGATAGATAACAAATAACATAAGCGGAGCCAACCATGAACAATGATCTGTTTTCACCATACACGCTGAGTGATCTGCCATTGAGCAATCGCCTGGTGATGGCACCGATGACCCGTAATCGTGCGGATCAGCACAATGCACCTCATGCACTGAATGTTGAATATTACCGACAACGTGCCAGCGCCGGCCTGATTATTACCGAAGCTTCACAGGTCTCCGCGGAAGGTGTGGGTTATCCTGCCACGCCGGGTATCTACAGTGATCAGCAAATCAGGGGCTGGCGCGAAGTCACCGATGCGGTGCATGCCGAGGGTGGGCATATTTTTATTCAGTTGTGGTATTGCGGACGTATTTCCCATCCCAGCCTGTTGCCGGATAACCAGACGCCGGTGGCGCCGTCGGCGATTCGCCCGGCAGGTGATGCCTTTACCCTGAGTGGTCCACAGCCATTTGTCGAGCCACGGCAACTTAACGTGGATGAGATCCAGCAGATCATTGCGCAATATCGCCATGCTGCCTCTGCGGCGAAGCAGGCGGGTTTCGACGGGGTGGAAGTGCACGGAGCGAATGGTTATCTGATCGACCAGTTTCTGCGCGATGGCAGTAACCAGCGCAGTGATGAATATGGCGGTAGTGTGCAAAATCGCATGCGTTTTCTCACTCAGGTGCTGGATGCGGTGTGTGAAGTCTGGCCAGCCGGTCGGGTAGGGCTGCGCCTGACGCCTGAAAACAGTTTTAATGATATGTCAGACTCCGACCCGCAGGCACATTTCAGTTATTTTATCGAGCAGCTTAACGGGCGGCAGCTGGCTTATCTGCACCTGCTGGAAGGTGATATGATGAGTAAGCAGCGATCACTGGATTACCGCGCACTGCGTGATCTGTATCAGGGGGTGTACATGGCCA
>JBFFND010000510.1:0-1740 GCA_041563375.1 Gammaproteobacteria bacterium
AGAAATTTCTGGCGGAGATGGATTAGCTCTTACCCTGGAAAGAACTGGCAACGCTCATCAGTCGTTATTATTCAAAATCGCTTACCTGCAGAAAACCGTTTCCGCTCTCTGCCACGCTACGCATTCACTGTATGCAGCTGTTTTATAATCTGAGTGATCTCGCCATGGAAGACATGTTATACGAAGTCGAATCCATGCGACGCTTTGCCGGCATCAGCATTGATACGGTGCCGGATGAGACCACGATACTCAATTTCCGGCATTTACTCGAACGGCATGGACTGGGGCAGAAGCTGTTCAGTAAAATCAACAAGCACCTGGAGAAGAAGGACCTGTCTTTCAAAGAAGACACGATAGCCGATGCCACGATTATCAGCGCGCCGACATCCACGAAAAATCAGCAAGGTAAACGCGACCCGGACATGCATCAGACCCGAAAAGGCAACGAATGGCACTTCGGCATGAAAATACACATTGGCGTAGATGATGCGCTTGACGTGAATCACAGCATTGAAATCACCGCAGCCAATGCACACGATATAACGCAGACGACCCGTTTACTGAACGGTACGGAGCGGCTTGTTTGAGGTGATGCGTGTTACCTTGGCATCGAAAAACGCGATGAAGCACAACGACTGAACGTTGACTGGTTTATAGCCGCACGCCCCGGCAAGCGAAAAACATAAAATGGTGCAGTGGCAAAACTGGAAACACTCAAAGCCAGTGTTCGAGCTAAAGTTGAACACCCGTTTCGCATCATCAAGCAACAGTTTGGCTGCAGCAAAACGCGCTACCGTGGATTGGCAAAAAACACGGCACGTTTAGACATGCTGGCAGGTTTTGCCAACCTTATACGCTGCAAGCAGTACCTGCTGACCCAGGGTCAGTGCGCCTGAAATTCGGGTTTAGGCCCGAAATTCAGGCAAAACGAGGATGGAAACGGCAGTATATCGCCTGTAATAAAGCTACTGAACAAATGCGCGCTGATATGTGCAATTTCAAGAGAAAATCATAGACACCCTAGATAGCGGCGTTATAAAGGCGCTTGATACTACCAGGTGCTTTTATACTGTAACCTGGTCGAGACTTAGATCTTCTCAAGTGCGTATGCTAGAGCTGCTTACGTGAGGCCAATCGGCGTCATTTATCATTAATCGTTCTCCGAAAGCTTGAAGATAACCAACAAAAAGACGAACAATTGCACTGCCCTCCTACCCTCTTGGAAGATCATGCTTCACTGTAGTGAAAAAAGCCGGTGCATTGCACCGGCCTGACCATAACCAGCAGGAGCTTAATTACTGGTATTTACCCACTGTATATAGTTGGGTAAATTCTGTAAACCCACATCTACTAACCCGAAGGGTTAGTAAGCACCCGCATAAAACCTTCCCTGGTTTTTACTCAGCATTAATGCATAGAATGCAGGTGATGAATTTGCATGACCCGGTTTATATCTTTCGGATCCGTTTTACATGACCCGATATCGACTAGAAACCAACCTTCATACCCAGCATCACACTGCGAGGCTTGTTGGGGCGTGCACCATCCGGGGTACGTGCAACAATTTGCTGTTCGTCGAACAGGTTTTCCACCTTAAAATACACCTCAGCATTTTTATCCAGGCTGTAACGACTGATGTAATCCACCACAATCAATGCATCGGTTTTTGCCTGTGGAGAAGCCGAACGGTTACACCCTACGGCAACACACATTTCATCAACGTATTTGGCGACTGCGTAA
>JBFFND010000511.1:0-1729 GCA_041563375.1 Gammaproteobacteria bacterium
AGCTTCGGTACTACCGGCCTGCTGGCGAATAAAGCTGCGCAGCACCGCGTTTACCATCTTCGCCGCCCACTGTTTTTTCGATTTGCGAATCTGCTTAACCGCCGCATCCACCACCGCATAGTCGGGTACCCGGGTGTGCTGCAACTGGTACAGCGCCATCAGCATCACCAGTTGCACATCCAGGTCTTTCGACTTCAGGCTTTTTTTCATCAACGGCTTTAGCTGCGCCTGCAACTGATGATAGAGACGCAGCACGCCGAAGCTGAGCATGCGCGCAAAAGCAATATCCCTGGATGGGATGTCGGCACTCGACTGCAGCCCGCTTAAGGACTGCCCTTCTTTTAAGACTGCCAGCAGCTGCTTCAACGCATGCTGTCGAGACAGCAACGAGCTGGCTGATATCGCTTCCGATTCTGTGTGCGAAGCTGTGTGTTTTGACATGGATTCTGCTTATTTAAGAAATGAAGGGGGGCTAAAAAGCGCCGTGTTTAATAAGCCCTGGTAAAAGCGCAGCTTGTTAAGCCCGGGCTCTCTAGCCCAGCTGCAGTCCGCTGATATCATTGGCATTCACAAACGCCGGGGCATCCATGGGCTTTTTACCCGGCAGCTGTAATTGCGTCACCCGCAGTATGCCATCGCCGGTGACTATATCTATGCCCTGCTTGTTGCAGCTGATCACGGTACCGGGGGCTGCATCACTGTGCGCCGTCTCAGCCGGCAACACCTCGGCTCGCCAGAGTCGCAACATCTGCGACTCGCCATTACGTTTCAGGTCGATCGGGGTTTGCGCCACCGGCCAGGCATTAAAGGCATTAACCTGGGCACGGATTGCAGCGGCAGGACGGGTCCAGTCAACCAGCGCTTCCGACTTGTGCAGTTTCTCCGCATAGTTGGCCAGGCTGTCATCCTGCTTTTCACCGACCAGGCTCTGCGCGGCAATCCCCGGCAGTGCCTCCATCAGCGCCTCGGCACCCAGCTGCGAGAGCCGGTCATGCAGACTGGAACCGGTGTCGTCATCAAGGATCGGACAGGTTTTTTTCAGCAGCATATCACCGGTATCCAGCCCTTTGTCCATCTGCATAATGGTGATACCGGTTTCCCGGTCGCCCGCCAGTATCGCGCGCTGAATCGGCGCCGCACCACGCCAGCGGGGCAGCAATGAAGCATGGATATTGATACAGCCAAGGCGCGGTGCCTGCAGGATTGCCGGGGGCAGGATCAGCCCGTAGGCGACCACCACCATCAGGTCCGCCTGCAGATCAATCAGTGCCTGCTGGTCCTCAATATCCCTGAGGCGCTGCGGCTGATACACCGGGATGCCGTGTGCCTCGGCACACAGTTTGACCGGGCTGGGGGTCAGTTTGCGCCCGCGACCGGCAGGGCGGTCGGGCTGGGTATACACTGCAATCACCTCGTGTGGCGATTCGATCAGTGCATTCAGGGGTGGAACAGAAAATTCCGGGGTACCGGCAAAAATGATTTTCAATGGTTGATCAGTCACTACATTATGTCCGCTTTCTTCTGCTTTTCCAGTTTCTTCTTGATGCGGTTACGTTTCAGCGGCGACAGATAATCCACAAACAGCTTGCCTTCCAGGTGGTCCAGCTCATGCTGGATACATACCGCCAGCAGGTCACCGGTTTCCAGTACAAATTTCTCACCGTCACGATTCAGCGCTTCCACCTTGATGTGATCCGCACGCTCAACGGTTTCATAGATACCCGGCACC
>JBFFND010000512.1:0-1721 GCA_041563375.1 Gammaproteobacteria bacterium
CACATGCTGGGTGTTTGACTCACATAACATTCCGGCACAGCAAAGATACCTTCATTCATTCCCTCACGCACCGCCTGCAACACGCATTTAGATATACAACTCTGCCATGCACTAAAACCTGTACAGGTTTGTGTTCGTGGTCGACATACTATTTACTGATTGCAGGACTTACTATGAATATTCAAATTTCAGTGCGTCGCATGCCGATTTCGCTCGACATGAAAAAAGTGATTAATGAGACATGTGATGATCTCTCTTCAAAATTCAATGACATTCAAACAATCGAAGTTTACCTGGAAGATATCAATGGCCCGAATAAAGGCGGGCTGGATAAATGCTGCCATTTAAAGGTTCGCGGGCCGAATCATCTGAGTGTGGATGTGACGGAAATCAAAAGGGACCTGTACAGTGCCATTGATAAGGCATTTTCCAGGCTGGTTCAGATCATTAAACGCAAGTTATCCGGGAAATCATTTAGCCCTAATGGATTGCTGCAGAATACCAGCTCACTAACAGGGGAAGAACTGGCATGAATGCAACAAACCAGGTAGATGCTTCATTCAACGAGGCAGAAATAGATGACGGTGGATTAGCTGCTAACAGCAAAGTCAATAAGAATGGGAATGCAGGCTCTTCCAGTGTCTGGCCAAATATTATGTTCGGTACAGGCATGGCGGCCTATTTGTCATTGCCACCAATGATTCCCGGGGTAACAACGTTTGATTTAATCGTATTTAATGTTGGATTGATCAATGCTATTTATTTTCTTGCGCTGGTCGCACAGAGTATCAGGGTTATGAAAACAAAAGGAAATAAGTAAGGTAAAAGCACGGGGTCAGGTCTTTCGTTTTGCATTGAATGGCCTGGCCACTGTGATTTTTCACACCGAATCCACTTCGTTTGATCCGGCCTACGAAAGCAGCCCACAAAAATCTCTGTAGGGTGGCATCAAGCGAAGCGGATACACCTGATACCTGTGCTGTGTGCGCACTGATAGTTATTCTTTCGGCTGTAGATAACACAAACACTCAATCAACCGTTCCACCTGCTGCTTGCAGCAGCCA
This sequence comes from Gammaproteobacteria bacterium, assembly GCA_041563375.1. Lineage (GTDB taxonomy): Bacteria > Pseudomonadota > Gammaproteobacteria > SZUA-229 > SZUA-229 > SZUA-229. The sequence continues at coordinate 1,065 of JBFFND010000512.1, forward strand.
CTGCCCATGGTGGCGTAGGTCTGTTTCCTGATCGCTTCCACCGTAGTCGCGCCATCGACGATGGCATTGATGATATCGATTTTTGGCACCTCATTGCAGACACACAGGTTTTGTTCCGGGTTTTTTCTGAGAATGCGCGGCAGTCTGTCGAGAGGGTCGGTCACGGGCTTGGTGTCGGTTAGGGTGGTGTTAATGATCGGCTATGGATTATAAACCATTCATCAATCATATCGTTAAGGAACAGTGATCCCATTTATGTTGCGGATGCGTAAGGAAGTCGACACCAGCAAGGTTTCCGGTCTGCTTGACATTTATGGGCTGAATGCTATTCTTAATTCGCGAATTGCGAACAGAGAATTTATTGATGAATTTAAAGCCACAGGATGTTCTGTTTTTGCTCAAGCTGGTTGCGCTGGGTAAAAAGCACTGGACATTCAATCACTTAGCAGTTGAGATGGGAATGAGTCCTTCAGAAGTGCATGGGGCAGCAAAACGGGCCCTGGCAGCGAGACTGGCGGTGAAGGACGGGTCGTTGATCGTTGCAGATAGCCGAAATCTGCGCGAGTTCCTGGTGCATGGTATCCAGTATGTTTTTGTGCCCGACCGCGGCGAGCTAAACCGTGGTATGCCCACGGCTTACGCCGCGCCACCGCTTGA
>JBFFND010000513.1:0-1717 GCA_041563375.1 Gammaproteobacteria bacterium
ACCAGGCGTCCCGGGCCGACGGTGCTTTCGCCATAGCGCTGGTTAATGCTGTCCATCACCGCGTTGACCTTGTCTTGTTGCTGCCTTTGCTCGCCATCGATAAACAGATCCATCTGGCAGTTTTCGCGGCGTGGATTGAGTGCGGTAATCTGCACCTGGTATACCGGCTGGCCGTTATGGATGTCATTCAATACATACTGGCACAGGTGAATCAGGGTTTGAGTATCGTTGGTGGGTGACGAGGTTTTTGCTCGTCGGCCCAGCCATTGTTTGTTAACCAGCAGTCCGATATAAAATTCCGCCGCTTCAAACTGGTGCCTTCGCAGCCGCGCGCATACTCTTACCGCCATATGAATCAGGTAGGTTAGCAGCACTTCCTTATCAACGGTTTTCGGTGGCAGCACCTTGCCGTGACCCAGGGTTTTCGGGTCAGCCACGTCAAGGTGCAGCGGGTCCGGATCCAGTCCCTGTGCCATATACCAGATGCGCCGCCCGCTATTGCCAAAGCGTCGTGCCAGCTCGCCGATGGGCAGGTGCTGCATATCGCCGCACACATGCACGCCGCGTTCGGCGAGAAAACGACCAATGCCGCCGGCAATGCCGCAGAGTTCGGTGACCCGCACATTGGCCAGGCGCTGGCGAGCCTCCCACGGCGGAATAATGGTAAAGCCATCGGGTTTGTTCAGTTTGGCGGCATATTTGGCGGTAGTTTTGTCACCGCTGATACCAATCGAGCAGGGAAGGCCGGTGGCGTCAAACACCGCCTGTTTCAGCAGGCGGCCGATGTAGCCGGGGGAACCATACAGCGACTGGCAGGGTGTCATGTCTATAAAGGCTTCATCTACCGAGAAAATTTCCATGTCCGGACAGACATCGTGCAGCGCCTGCATAATGCGCGCTGACATATTGGCGTATACATGGGGACGGGTGGGGCGTTGTAGCAGCTCGGGGCAGAGCTTGCGCGCCTCTTTCAGGCGCATGCCGGTTTTTATGCCATAGGCCCGCGCTTCATAGGAGCAGGTAATAATGCAGGTGCCTTGGCTGCCATTGGTAATCGCCAGTGGCTCGCCGCGCAGCTCGGGAAAGTCCAGTGCCTCCACCGCAGCAAAGAAGCAGTTCATATCAATCAGGGCAATCGCCCGTTCCCAGTGAACCGGGCAGCTGTTTGTGTCGTATTGCATAATGGCCTAGTAGGTGCGCAGGGTACCGACCAGCACGCCCTGTATCTGCACGCGATCGGCCTGGTATACCATTGGCTGCAGGCTGGCATTGGCGGGAATCAGCTTGATGCGGTTATGGGACAGCGGGTGGTAGATTTTCAGGGTGACTTCATAGTTATCAATCAGCGCCACCACCACCGCGTCCTTGCGTGCCTCGTTACAGGCCTCGATAATTACCGTATCCCCATCCAGAATGCCCAGTTCGATCATCGAGTCGCCTTCTACCTGCAGTGCAAAGCGGTTTTCACCACCAAACATCTGGTTGAGGTTGACGCTGTCATAGCCGCTGATCGCCTCAATCGGTAAACCGGCGGCGATTTTTCCCAGCAGTGGGATGCTCATGCCCTGTTCGGCAATCTCCTCCGGCAGGCGCAGCCCGCGGTGCGTGCCTTCTTCATGGCGCAGATAGCCCATCTCCAGCAATGCCTTCACATAACGATGCGCCGTACCCTGTGACTGAATGCCGATACCCCGGGCGATTTCCGGGTAGGTGGGGC
>JBFFND010000514.1:0-1716 GCA_041563375.1 Gammaproteobacteria bacterium
CTGTAACGAGATAGCTCTGTCATGTTCTTACTCTTAAGATAGTTAAATATTTAGTGTCACTGCTAGTTCATTTTGAATCTACCAGCTGGGCTTGAAACCTTTTTAAACAACAAGTTAGAACAATTATTTAAAGTTCTTTATCGTTTTTTTTCCTGCCAGGCAACAGGCCGCATTTAATCTGTTTAAACGAAGGCGCGGATTATACTAAATATGCAACATAAAAAACAGGCCAAGTTGCAAGAATAATCAATAGTAAAACACCCGTAAATTCACAGGCTTAGCCCGGCTGAATACTGGCTATACAAAGCAGGTGCGGATCAGTCCAGCTGGGGCTCTGGCAGTGACCAGTCGATTTCGCTTTGCTGCTGCTGCTGCAGTAGAAAATGGTTGATGGTGGAGAAGGGTTTGCTGCCAAAAAAACCTCGGTGCGCCGACAGCGGTGACGGATGGGGTGCGCGAATCACCAGGTGACGGCTGTCATCGATAATAGCCCCTTTTTTCTGTGCATAGGCGCCCCACAATACAAAGACCAGTGAGCGCTGCTGCTGATTAAGCACCTCGATCACCTTATCGGTAAATTGCTCCCAGCCCTTGCCCTGGTGTGCATTGGCGTGGCCTGCCTCCACCGTGAGCACGCTGTTGAGCAGTAACACGCCCTGATCGGCCCAGTGCTGTAGATGGCCGTGGCGGTTTTCAATACCCAGGTCACTGGCCAGTTCCTTGTAGATATTGATCAGGGATTTGGGCAGAGGACGCACCTCGGGCAATACCGAAAAGCACAGACCGTGAGCATGTCCGGGCGTGGGATAGGGGTCCTGGCCTAGAATCACCACCTTTACCTGATCCAGTGGCGTGCTGTTGAGGGCATTAAACCAGCGATCGGCCGGTGGTAGTACCTGTTTGCCCTGGGATTTCTGTGCACGCAAAAACTGCTTAAGTGACTGCATATACTGTTTATCCAGTTCCGGCAGCAAGTGGCTGTCCCAGCTTGAGTGAAACGGCGAGGGCTTGTCAGTCGGCATGGTGTATCCTGTTGTGGCTGGGTCTGTAATAGTGAGTGGGTGCTAATGACCGCTCAGGCATCGGTGTAAATCCAGCGCGATAATAAACAGCAAAGGGTGCATCTGGCAAATTTAGTGTGCAGGGTTGATAGTGCCGGTTGTAGTGTTATTTTTATAGACAGCATCGACCTGACGCAAAAATCTTCGGCTTATGGCATATACTTGTGCAGGTTACTTACAATAATACATTGACAGGAAAGCAGTTTAAAATGGGTAGAACACAGCAAAATTTTGCCGTTATGTTTGCTGATGTTGCAGGAAGCACGGGATTATACGACCGTCTGGGCGATTCAATTGCCAGCCAGATGATCGGCGATGCTATAGAGCTTGTGTGTGAGCTGATTAAACAGAACCAGGGTGTGGTGGTTAAAACCATTGGCGATGAGGTGATGTGCCGCTTTCCCGACGCGGACAGTGCCATTAACTGCGCCTGCCAGATTCACGAAACCATGGATAACCAGCCCATCCGTAATGGCGTGGGCCTGATGTTCAGTATCGGCATACACTGGGGAACGGCTATTTTGCAGGATGATGGCGATATATTCGGCGATGTGGTAAATCTGGCATCAAAGGTCGCCAAACTGGCCAAGTCACGACAGATTATTACGACAGACACTACCCAGCGCTCCTTAACCCTGGCCGAGCTGATTGAAAA
>JBFFND010000515.1:0-1714 GCA_041563375.1 Gammaproteobacteria bacterium
ACAAATCCGATATAGGCTGGGGCAGCCAGATCCGTTCCTATGTGCTGGATTCATCACGCATTAAAGACTTACGCACCAATGTAGAAACCGGCAATACCCAGGCGGTTCTCGATGGTGGTATCGATATGTTTATTGAAGCCAGCCTGAAAAGTGGCTTATAAACAACCCTGATTTATTTTATTAATCCGCAATAGCGCACAAAGAAAAGACCATGAGCGAAGATAACAATTCAGTAAATCCGGCCGATGAAACGGTTGATGAAAATAAATTAATTGCGCAGCGCCGTGAAAAGCTCTCCGCAATGCGTGAGCAGGGCAATGCATTTCCCAATGATTTTCGTCGCAATACCCTGGCGGATGAATGTCAGCTGGCTTACGGCGATAAATCGGCGGAAGAGCTGGAACAACTGGATGTGAAAGTGGCTGTAGCCGGTCGCTTAATGGCCAAGCGTATTATGGGTAAGGCCAGTTTTGCCCAGCTACAGGATATGAGTGGCCGTGTGCAACTGTTTCTGCAGCGTGATGCGCTGCCGGAGGGTGTGTATAACGAGGGATTTAAAAAATGGGATATCGGTGACATTATCGGTGCGGAAGGCACACTGTTTAAAACCAAAACCGGCGAGCTCTCGGTTAAGGTGTCCAGTATAAAACTGCTGACCAAGTCATTGCGTCCATTGCCTGAAAAATTCCATGGGCTGTCGGATCAGGAAACCCGTTACCGTCAACGTTATGTTGACCTGGTGATGAACCAGGAAGTGCGCCAGACATTCCAGCTGCGCTCGAAAATTATTTCCTATATCCGTCGCTTCTTTGAAGAGCGCGGCTTTATGGATGTGGAAACGCCAATGCTGCAGGCGATTCCCGGTGGTGCGACAGCGCGACCGTTTGAAACCCATCATAATGCGCTGGATATGCCGATGTTTATGCGCATTGCGCCGGAGCTTTACCTGAAACGCCTGGTTGTGGGTGGTTTTGAAAAAGTTTTCGAGATTAACCGTAACTTCCGTAATGAAGGGGTTTCTACCCGGCATAATCCCGAGTTCACCATGCTTGAATTCTATATGTCCTATGCAGACTACAATGACCTGATGGATATTACCGAAGAGTTGCTGCATGGACTGGCCAGGGACGTGGTTGGCAAGACGCTGATTGAATACCAGGGTGATACCTATGACTTTGCCGGCAAGTTTGCCCGCATGTCGGTGTTCGATTCTATCCTGCATTACAACCCGGAGTTAAGCGCAGCGGATATCGATAATATCGAGTCTGCACGCAAGGTTGCAGAGAAACTGCATATCCCGCTGAAGGACAGCTACGGCCTGGGCAAGGTCCAGATCGAAATATTTGAAAAAACCGTTGAGCATCGCCTGATGAATCCGACCTTTATTACCGAGTACCCAACCGAGGTATCACCGCTGGCGCGTCGCAGTGATAAAAATGATTTTATCACCGAGCGCTTCGAGTTTTTTGTCGGTGGTCGTGAAATCGCCAATGGCTTCTCAGAATTGAATGATGCAGAAGACCAGGCGGAGCGCTTCAAGCAACAGGTGGCGGAAAAGGACGCGGGAGACGACGAAGCGATGCATTATGATGCGGACTATATTCGTGCGCTTGAGCACGGTCTGCCACCTACTGCGGGTGAAGGTATCGGTATCGACCGACTGGTGATGCTGTTAACCAATTCACCGTCAATTCGTGATGTAATTCTGTTCCCG
>JBFFND010000516.1:0-1706 GCA_041563375.1 Gammaproteobacteria bacterium
ATAAACGCGCGATTCTATAGCTAAATGATCGATCTGTCAAAAGAAATTCCTTTATTTTCAAGGATTTCCCCCGGTTTTTGTGGGACAGTAGAGCGGCCGGGTTGGTGAATCCTGGCAAGCATACTGCAACGCCTGCTGCCGCATTTTAGCGCAGTTAGCCTTGTGAGTGTCAGACATTTAGACCCGGCTGGCTAACTGGGTGTAAAATAGGGCCGGTTTTGTCGTACCTGTACGCCCTGCTTGCTTAAATCGACCGTCACCCGCACTGAAAACGATCACCAGAAAAGTTGTACCCCATGAAACTAGTCCTTGCCTCAAGCTCACCTTTTCGTAAAGCCCTGCTGGAGAAACTCAACTTAAGCTTTGTCACAGACTCACCGGACATAGACGAAACCCCGCTGGAGGGTGAATCGATTGAAGAGATGGTAATGCGCCTGGCACAGGCCAAAGCCAGGGCACTGGCCGCACATCACCCACAGGCGCTGATTATCGGCTCGGATCAGAGCGCCAGCCTGAATGGTCAGGTGCTGCACAAACCGGGAAATTATGACAATGCCTTTGCCCAGCTGAAAGCGGCATCGGGTCAATGCATCACCTTTTATACCGGACTGTGCCTGTTCAACAGCGCCAGCGGTGAGGCACAGACCATTTGCGAACCCTATCAGGTCACATTCAGGCAACTGGAAGACCAGGAAATCGAACATTACCTGCAGCTTGAACAACCCTATAACTGTGCCGGCAGTTTCAAATCGGAAGCACTGGGTATCGCTCTGTTTGAAAGTATGCGCGGCGATGACCCGAATACATTGATTGGCCTGCCACTGATTCAGTTATGCCGCATGCTCAGGGACCAGGGGCAGCCGGTTATCTAGCCACCACTTCAGCCACCCCTGGAGCGGCATACACGTTCATTCAGGGGGTTTGCGTAATCTGCATACGACTGCCGTCCTTATCAACGCGCATGCGTTTAAGAAAAGTCATGCCAAGCAGCACCTGGCTTGGATGATCACCATCCACCACCACCGCCTCGACATTTTTCTCCAGCAGCTGTCCCAGTCGTACAGTCTTTAAGCGTACGCGCCAGCCTTTGGCCAGGCCAGAGGCCGTACTGGCCGTTACCGGCATGCCCTCAAGTCGGTACTGAATTCCCAGGCGGCGCGCATCGGCCGAACTGATAGCGACACTGCTGGCACCGGTATCCACCAGGAAATAGACAGAGTGACCATTGATACTGCCATGGGCACGAAACATACCACGCTCATCCGCCATGATCTGTTCGATGACCTGCCTTGGCTGGATAAACTGGGTACTCACTGCACTACCCATGATGTAGCGTCGAGCCACACCATGGGTTTCAATAACAGCTGAGTTTGTATCCGAAGAGATCAACTCCAGTCCCAGCTCATTAACCTCACCCTGCTTCAGCGTGACACGTTGCTGATTGACCCTCAGCACCACCATACCCGGCATCAGCGCCTGTACTTCGATTTGCAGTTCCGCCTGCTCGATTGCCGCGCCTGATGTCGCAAAGACTAAAATATAAATCAGTAATAGATATTTCATAGCAGGTAAATGATTAGATGCAGGCAGCCAAGTGCACACAGACCCGCCAGTATATCGTCCAGCATTATACCCAGCCCGCCATGCAGGTTTTTATCCAGCCAGCTTATCGGCCAGGGTTTTAGAATATCGAACAGGCGAAACAG
>JBFFND010000517.1:0-1698 GCA_041563375.1 Gammaproteobacteria bacterium
CTTTGCCTTGTCCAAACCGCAGTGATAACCTAACGTCAATTAAATTAATTAACCAATGGTGTATAAATGAACGATCATAATATTTCTATTAGTCGCTCACAGGAATCCGTACTGTCAACCAACAAGGTGTTGAAAAATACCTATATGCTGTTGTCGATGACACTGATATTCAGTGGTGTGATGGCCGCTGTGGGCATGTCTATTAATCTGGGACACGGCGCATCCCTGGTATCCAGCCTGGTGGCGCTAGGCCTGTTATGGTTTGCTCTCCCCCGCACCGCTAATTCCACCGCCGGCATTCCGGTACTGTTTGCCATCACCGGCCTGCTGGGCCTGGGTCTGGCGCCTTTACTGAATATGTATCTGGCGGTTAACCCCAGCATTGTATCCACCGCACTGGGCGGCACCGGGGTTATCTTCCTTGGCCTGTCCGGCTATGCCCTGACCACCCGTAAGGATTTCAGCTTTATGGGCGGCTTCCTGATGGTAGGCCTGATGGTGGTACTGGTTGCGGCACTGGCCAATATCTTCCTGCAGATGCCAGTAATGCAGCTGGTGGTTAGCGCAGCCATTGTAATGATTATGAGCGGCCTGATTCTGTATGAAACATCCGCCATTATCCACGGTGGTGAAACCAACTACATTATGGCCGCCGCCAGCCTGTTCCTGTCGATTCTCAACCTGTTCCAGGCACTGTTACACCTGCTGGGTGCCTTTGGCGGGGACGACTAAGCCTTACCCACATGGTAAGCTTCACGCCCCGGCCTGACCGGGGCGTGTTATTTCAGGGGTTTAATTTCAGGCAGTTAATTCCGAGGTAAATGACTATGGACTGGATGGCTATTGGCAGCGCAGTACTGATTATCGCCATGATGATCTTTATCTTTCCCCGCCTGAAGGAATCGGTGAAAAACTCACCCAAGGGCACAATGAACGACTGGATGGGATTTATTATTCCCCTGGTGGCAGTGATCGGTTTTATTATCCTCCTGATAAATATGCTTTAATGGCATAACTCCAGCACCACAGATCACCCAGTGCTTACTGGGTTTATATTTTTCCAGTTGCCATTAAAATATGGCAACAAACCAATACCAGACAACCAAAGGTCAATCGAGAATTTCATGCAAGAAGAACATCCATTTGCACCCACCATCCGTATTCTGGGCAAGGGCAAGAACGGCTCACGCAGCCTGACTGTCGATGAAGCCTATGACGCCATGACCATGGTACTGGAAGACAAGGTCACCGCCGAACAGCTGGGCGCCTTTCTGATGCTGTTGCGGGTTAAGGAAGAGACCCCGGAAGAAGTCGCCGGTTTTGTCCGCGCGATCCGTGACTTTCTCAAACAGGATAAAACCGCCTATGCCGATCTGGACTGGTCATCCTATGCCGGCAAACGCCGACATTCGCCCTGGTATGTGCTGAGTGCACTGCTGCTGGCGGAAAATGGAATTCGTGTCTGCATGCACGGTGCCGAAGGACATACCGCCGGGCGCATGTACACCTCGGAAGTGCTCAAGCCGCTGGGCATAGAAACCAGTGACACACTGCAACACGCACGTGAGCAGGTTGAAAAAAACAACTTCTGTTATATGCCACTTCAGACCATCAGCCAGCGCCTGAAAGACATTATCGAACTGCGCCCGTATCTGGGTCTGCGCTCGCCCCTGCACACAGTGGGTCGCATGATCAACC
>JBFFND010000518.1:0-1656 GCA_041563375.1 Gammaproteobacteria bacterium
ATTCGGTGTTTGCGCGCAAGAATTATTTTTACCCCGACCTGCCCAAGGGCTACCAGATTTCACAGATGGACCAGCCGATTGTCGCCGAAGGCAGCATCGACATCGAACTGGAAGATGGCACAAGAAAAACCATCGGCATCACCCGTGCACACCTGGAAGAAGATGCAGGCAAATCACTGCATGAAGATTTTCACGGCATGACCGGCATCGATTTAAACCGTGCCGGCACCCCGCTGCTGGAAATTGTCTCCGAGCCGGATATGCGTTCAGCCAAAGAGGCGGTAGCCTATATGAAAAAAATTCATTCGCTGGTGCAGTACCTGGAAATTTGTGACGGCAATATGGCGGAAGGCTCATTCCGTTGTGACGCCAATGTATCGGTACGCCCCAAAGGACAGAAAGAGTTCGGCACCCGTGCTGAATTAAAAAACATCAACTCCTTCCGCTTTGTTGAACGCGCCATCAATATTGAAGTGGAACGGCAGATTGAGCTGATTGAAGACGGTGGCGCAGTGGTGCAGGAAACGCGCCTGTATGATGCGGATAAAAACGAAACCCGCTCGATGCGTTCCAAGGAAGAAGCCAACGATTACCGTTATTTCCCCGACCCCGATTTATTGCCGGTGGTTCTAGACGATGCCTACCTGGAAGCGGTACGCGAAACCCTGCCGGAACTGCCGGCGGAAAAAGCCGCGCGCTTTGTCAGTGAACTGGGGCTGAGCGACTACGATGCGGGTATTCTCACTGCATCACGCGCGCTGGCAGATTATTTTGAAGCGGTCATTGCGCAATCGGTTGACGCCAAACTGGCAGCCAACTGGCTGATCGGTGACGTCTCTGCACGACTCAATAAAGAGGACCTGCAAATCAGCCAGTGCCCGGTTTCTGCGAATGAGCTGGCGGGCATGCTAAAACGCATTGCCGATAACACCATCTCCGGCAAGATCGCCAAGGATGTTTTCAACAGCATGTGGCTGGGCGAAGGTGATGCCGACACGGTGATTGAAAACAAGGGGCTTAAACAGATTACCGATGACTCGGCGATTGAAGCCATGATCGACGAAGTCATTGCCAGCAGCCCGGATCAGCTGCAACAGTACCGTGCCGGCAAAGACAAACTGTTCGGTTACTTTGTGGGGCAGATTATGAAGGCCTCGCAGGGCAAGGCCAATCCGGCACAGGTAAATAAAATACTCAAGGCAAAACTCGACGATTAAATCACTATGCCAGACAATGACCTGTTACACCGATTTGTAATTGAGAACACCCGCGTGCGGGGTGAGATGGCACACCTGCAGGCCAGCTGGCAGGCGGTGCTGCAACGCCACGACTACCCGCAAAACGTCCGCACTATTCTGGGCGAAGCGTTTGCCGCCTGTGCACTGTTATCTGCCACCATTAAATATGATGGCTCGCTGATTTTGCAGATTCGCGGCGATGGCCCGTTGCACCTGCTGGTAGTCCAGGCCACATCACAGGGTACACTGCGTGGACTGGCGCGCTGGCACGGTGACGTTCCCGCACAAAATCTGCAGGCCATTTTCGGCCAGGGACAGATGGTGATGACCATCGAATCACCGGACGGCGAGTCCTACCAGGGCATTATCGGTTTACAGGGCGTGCACATCAAGGATGCGATTGAAGCCTACTTCAATC
>JBFFND010000519.1:0-1655 GCA_041563375.1 Gammaproteobacteria bacterium
ACCCTACAGTCTGTCAAAGGAAATCCAGGACAGACTGCGTGCACAGACTCGTGAACTTGCGCTGGAAATGCAGGTCGTGGGTTTAATGAATATACAGTTCGCGATTCAGGGTGAAGAAATTTACATGCTGGAAGTGAACCCGCGCGCATCACGTACCGTACCGTTTGTATCAAAGGCCATCGGTGTACCACTGGCCAAGGTAGCGGCGCGTTGCATGGCGGGTGTGTCGTTAAAAGAGCAGGGCATCACAGAAGAAGTGGTGCCGAGTTATTATTCTGTTAAAGAATCGGTATTCCCGTTTGTTAAGTTCCCAGGCGTCGACCCGTTGCTGGGTCCGGAAATGAAATCCACCGGCGAAGTGATGGGCGTTGGCCGTAGTTTTGGCGAAGCCTTCGGCAAGGCGCAGCTGGGTGCTGGTGTTGAACTGCCAACCTCCGGCCGTGTGTTTGTCAGCGTGCGTGAACGCGACCGTGAAGCGGTGATAGAAATAGCGCGTATGTTAATTGATTTAGGTTTTGAAATTATCTCGACCCGTGGCACGGCAGCTGTACTGCGTGAACACGGTGTTGAGTGTACCCAGGTGAAAAAGGTGTATGAAGGTCGACCCCATGTGGTAGACATGATTAAAAACGAGGAAATCGATTTAATCTTCAATACCACAGAAGGCAAGCAGGCGATTGCCGACTCCTTTACCATCCGCGCGGCCGCATTGCAGAACAAGGTGAGTTACACCACCACGCTCGCCGGTGCCCGCGCAACCTGTATGGCGCTGCAGTGCAAGGCAGATATTGAAGTCAATCGTTTACAGGATCTACACCAGGAGATTGCCAAGTGAATAAAATACCTCTGACCGTTCGCGGCGAACAGATGTTGAAAGACGAACTGAAAAAGCTGAAAACCGAAGATCGGCCGCGCATCATTGAAGCGATTTCAGCGGCGCGTGAACACGGTGATTTAAAAGAAAATGCCGAGTACCATGCGGCGCGTGAACAGCAAAGTTTCTGTGAAGGCCGCATCAAGGAAATTGAAGGTAAGCTGGGTAATGCCACGGTCATTGACGTTACCACCATTAATGCCAACGGCAAGGTTGTGTTCGGTGCCACGGTTGACCTGGTGGATGAAAACAGCGGTGATGAAATCACCTACAAAATCGTCGGTGAAGATGAAGCCGATATCAAAGCGAATATGATTTCGATCAGTTCACCCATTGCCCGCGCCCTGATTGGCAAGGAAGAAGGGGATGTGGCGGAAGTGCAGACACCGGGTGGTGTGCGCAGCCTGGAGATTGTTGAGGTGCACTATATCTAGCTGATTGTCTTTAGTCCTTCGTCGTTGGTCTTTCGTCGAAAATCTGACCCTGAACTATATTCTCGTTCCCATGCTCCCGCGTGGGAACGCATATGCAGAGAGATGTTAGTGAAAGCAACCCGCTGGAGTAGCAAGGGTTCCCGCGCAGGAGCATGGGAACGAGTCAACAAGCCTTCAAGGGGTTCTGAGCTGTGCTGTTTCGCCTTTCTGGCGACTCCCTTCTTTGTCAACAGCGACAAAGAAGGAAGCAAGAAAACGCCGCCCCGGCACACAAGCTTTTATTTTTAAACAGCAAAAATAAAAGTGCCTTCTTCACTCCCGATTTTTGTGGCTGCTGCGGAACTCAC
>JBFFND010000520.1:0-1622 GCA_041563375.1 Gammaproteobacteria bacterium
AAGTTTCACCCCATCCTGAACAACATCAAACAGGCTCACCCGGACATTGCCCACTACCTGGAGCTGTTAAACACTAAACTCGATAGCCTGGGCCATCACCTGCTGCAGCAACAGGATGTGTATAACGATCAGAAACTCACACACGTCAATGTCAGTGCTTCGGGCCTGATGTACGCTGCGGATGAAGCCATTCCTGTTGATTCGCTTCTCAAGCTTGAATATGTACTTTTCCCGGAAAAAGTTGGCATCATCACTTATGGCAGAGTGGTCAATACAACGCTACTGGAAAATGGTAAACACTGTATTCATATCAGTTTTGAACACATGCGCACAGAAGACAGCGAACTGATGATTAAACATAATCTGAACACGCAAATGAATATGATTCGGGAACACAAGGACAGCAAGCAGAACGAGCCGGATAACGAATAAACTACTGTATTAGACCGACATATCCTGCTGGTACACCACTACACGGTTACGCCCTGACGACTTTGCCCTGTACAGCGCCTTATCGGCACGATCCAGCAGCTGGCGCGCAATCTCTATGGCATCATTGTTACCGCTTTCCAGTGATGCCATATCCTCCAGCCCGATCGATACAGTCACAGACACACCTTGCTGCTGACACAGGTGCGAGTCGCTTTCAACTGCCGCACGCAAACGTTCTGCAATATGGCCTGCACCATCAAGATCGACACCTGGTAGAACAACGGCAAATTCCTCACCGCCATAACGTGCAACAATATCGCAAGCACGTACATGCTCTTTAATAAGATGTACCAGACGGGTAAGCACAAGATCACCTATCTGGTGCCCATAGGTATCATTAACCTTTTTAAAGAAATCCACGTCAAGGAACATACAGCACAGGGTTTCGCTCTGACGAATACAGCGCTCGATTTCATCGTTAAAGCGCAAATCAAAATAACGCCGATTATAGGCCTGGGTTAATGGATCCTGATAACCGATTTCCTTGATCCGCTGCTGGTTAAGGCAGTTTTCAATGGCGACTGCGGTCATTGCGGAGAGTTTCTGCAGGAAAGTCGTGGCAATCCCGGGCTGATAACGGTTGGCATCACGGCTAAGCAATAGCAGGGAGCCGATTAATCGATCACTACGAACCAGGGGTAATAAAGCCGCGCTCTGTATAGGCTCTTCAGACTGAAGGTCCTGCATCATCCAGGCATACTGCTGCAAAACAACCGAGCCAAGCAGCGGCGTACCTGAAAGACTGGAAATCTTTTCACGATCTTTAATCACATCCAGTATCAGTAGTCGATTTGCATACAGCTCCCTCGAATCCAGATCATGACCATAAAAAAGCGTTTCCGCGTCACATTCATAGTCAATCAGACACATCACCACATCCTGCAGCTGAAAACGTGCCTTTAGCTGGAATAACAGATAATCGCGTAATTGTGCCGGAGTATTCGCCGCAATCACCTCAAAACCGAAAGAATCAAACAGTGCCTGCTTCTGCTCATTGGTACGAGCACGCCTCAGCAATTGATCAAGCTGGCGTTTAAGCCGCCGGTTTTCAGAAAAGAGCGTATCTTTAGGACCATAAAATAAGTATGCAAAATGAATATAGTTAAACTACTGAAAAACAAATATTTCAA
>JBFFND010000521.1:0-1620 GCA_041563375.1 Gammaproteobacteria bacterium
CTCTGAATAATGATGACATATCTCTGGCTTACAGGTGTGTTCGCAATCAAGACAGTGTTTTGAAAGCATGCCCGTGTTTAATAGACATGGGCCTGGTGATAAACACTAACGCAGAGTGTGGGCACACCTGTAAACCCCAAAGGGCGAGGCCTGAAGCGCACATCTACGCTGTTGTGCTTCTTGTAAAGGACCTGGCCATTCACTGCGAAGCACGCCTTGTAGCTGCACGCTTCAGGTCTCGCAGAGAGATATCAGCATTGTTCAGAGGTACCTCGAGTTTATTGGAAAAAGCCGACTTTAGAAATGCTTTAAAACAGTCGACTGAATCTCACAGATTACACGGCAAATCACCACTGCATCGGCCGAAACATTCGATTAAGCAAATCACAACTACTTCAAACGGGTGATTCTTTTACGATCAAATCGCGGTTAAATAAGCTGTTTTCGCAAATATGTGAAAATTCACGCATAATCTCAGCTTAACCGCCGACACTGTGTGATTCGACTCACAGATAATTTGCGAGACTATTTGTAGGATTACTATTCCAGCCTATAAACACTGTGCATGAATAAACGACACTCACAATACGATGTATCCAACACGGTTAATGTCTCCGACAGTCAGGCCGTATGTGATGCCGTGTGTGATATTTTCCACAGTTGCTATCTCGGCGCAGATGATAGCAAGATCTGTCAGGCCTTTGAAGATTTCGACAACCTGTTTGAAGGCGAATATTCAGGTTTTAACGCCTGTGACACCTATTACCACGATAAACAGCACACGCTGGACATGACCCTGGCCATGGCACGCCTGATTGATGGCCATGAAAGGCAAAGCAAACGCCACCACACCCTCGGTGCGCAACTCACTACCCTGGCCATTATTACCGCGCTGTTTCATGACTCCGGCTATATTCGCAGAAGCAACGATCAAAAACACCATAACGGCGCCCAGTACACCCGCATACACGTCAGCCGCAGCGCCGATTTTCTGCAACAGTATCTGCAAATGCATGGTATGGCCGAATTTGCCGGCATTGCAGCAAATATGGTGCATTACACCGGTTATGAAATCGCTCCGCAGGACATCAACCTGCCGGATAAACGCTTCCATATGCTGGGTTATATGCTCGGCACTGCTGACCTGATTGCACAGATGTCAGACCGCTGTTATCTGGAAAAATGTCGCGATCGTCTCTACCCCGAGTTTGAACTGGCTGGTATCACCAAAACCCACAATAACGATGGTGAGCAGGTTTTTATTTTTGCTTCGGCAGAAGACCTGCTGGCGAAAACGCCCGTTTTTTACAATAGCGAAGTTAAAAAACGCATCGACGGTCTGTTTCGTAAGGTTTACAAATTTGCTGAAACCCATTTTGGCGGTGACAACCTCTACCTGAAATACCTCAAGCAGAACATACAGCACATCGAATCTCTGCTGGCTGAAGGCGATGTTGGTTCACTTAGCCGGCTACCGCCGCAGAACAACGGCAGCAAAAGCCTGTCAAACACCCATTAAACCGCCCCTGTAAAACCTGTAACAACGACATACCCGCACAACAGTGAAAAGCCTGGTTGCAAAGTCGCTGCCGGCGTCCTGCCTCTCGCTTAATACCGCAC
>JBFFND010000522.1:0-1614 GCA_041563375.1 Gammaproteobacteria bacterium
CACAGTAAAATAGTGACAAACACTGCCCGCCAGTACAAACAGGTGCCAGATACCATGGCTGTGTTTCAGTTTTGTATCCAGTGCGTAGAAGATGATACCTACGGTATAGAACAGCCCGCCCGCCAGTAACCACCAGAAACCGGCCATGGGCATCACCTGCAGTAAGGGTTTGAGTGCAATCAGGCAAATCCAGCCCATAACCAGGTAGATAATCACCGGTAAAATGCGGCGTTTTTGCGGAACAAACTCCAGCAACATGCCGATCAGTGCCAGCCCCCACACTGCGCCGAAAATCCACCAGCCCCAGACGCCGTTCAGCGTGACCAGGGTAAAAGGGGTGTAGGTGCCGGCAATCAGCAAATAGATGGCCAGGTGATCCAGCCGACGAAAAATGTTTTTCACCTCGCCGCGCAGGCTGTGGTACAGCACCGAAAACAGGTACAGCAGAAATAGCGTGGCACCGTAGACACTGAAGCTGACAATTTTCCAGGGATCGCCCTGCATCGATGCATACACCACCAGCACCACGCTACCGGCGAGTGCGGCAACGGCCCCTAGCAGATGGCTTATGCTATTAAAGCGTTCGCCGCTGTACATAAAATATTCCCGTCCAGTTGACTATGGCGTCCGGCCGAATCAGACCCCGGCTTCGTCTGTATCATCGATATCATGGTCCTTGTGTTTCAGCGAAGCAGGTTGCTTCTTCGGCCATGCACCGAAAGGATAGGGCTGGTAGTCGCTGTTAAAGGTAAGAAATTCAATAATCTGGTAAATATAGGTTGCCAGACTCTGTCCCAGCTTGAGCAGCCGCGGGTTGGTTTCGCCGGTAAACAGCTTAAGCAGAAACTGGAATACCACCACGGCAATCAGCACAAACTCTGCCAGGCTGTAGAACACGGCGAACATCAGCATATACAAACCACGTATCCAGGTGGATTGTTGCTTCAGGTTTTCTGTAATCTCGTTACTCATCTACACGGTCCTCAATAAATAATGCAGCTTAAACTGTAATATACCGAATTTATATTATCTATAAAGCGACTTGTTCTGTTAATGGCCTATTCCATGGGTTTTTGCTTAAACAGCGCCACTGAGGTTGCTGTGCCCATAAGCAGGGTCAGTATAAGTAGCAGTACAGACAGGACCATCAGCGCCTCTGCCATGGTAATCCCCAGCAGCAACTCCGGGGTGTAGCCGCAGGACGCTTCCACCCGGTACAGCCAGGGCAGCCAGTCCTCCAGCGCCAGCCAGGCAGGTAGACCCGCATCAAAACCGCAATCGGAAAATACAAAGCCTTTCTCGGTGCCCAGCAGCATATAGCTGCGTTCAAGCAGACCCAGCGTCACCAGCAGGCTGGCAAGGTGGCTCAGCAGTCGGGGCCAGGGATAATGGCGCAGAAAAAAGCCGATAATGCCAATCAGCAGCAGCACAGAGAACCACAGGCGAATCTGGATGCACAGCACGCAGGGCCACTCATTCAGCGCATACTGGTAATACAGGGCGACAACCAGGTTCAGCAGGCTGAAGGCGACCAGTGCCAGCCAGTAAACAGCACTGCTGGCCACACAGGCTAAAGGCTGACCGATGGTTTGAGCGATGTGTTTGAACATGGGC
>JBFFND010000523.1:0-1614 GCA_041563375.1 Gammaproteobacteria bacterium
GGGCTGATTATACCGCTGGGCGAATATGTGCTATCGGAAAGCCTGGCGGCCTGTCGCCGTCTGCGTGAGCGGTTTAATGTGCCCTATCGAATATCGGTGAACCTGTCGCCGCGGCAGTTGCGCGACGAAGACTTTGTCAGCAAGTGCGCGGCACTGTTAAAGCAGAACCAGCTGCCGGCAGAAAGCCTGCTGCTGGAAATTACCGAAGGCATGTTACTCAGGCAGCAGGAGCGTGCCGACCAGGTATTAAAAGAACTCAGCCAGCTGGGTGTGCTGCTGGCGATGGATGATTTCGGTACGGGTTATTCCTCCTTGAGTTACTTACGCAAATACCCGTTTGATACTTTAAAAATCGATAAGGAATTTGTGCAGGACATCACCGAAGATGTGGCCAGCAGTGATCTGATCCTGTCGATCATCAGCATGGCCAACAGCATGCATATCGATGTCATTGCAGAAGGCGTAGAAACTGAAGACCAGAATAATAAACTGATCAGCATGAACTGCAAAAAAGGTCAGGGTTATTACTACTCACGGCCACTGCCGGAAGATAAACTGAATCAATGGCTGGAAACGCAACAACTAAAAAGCAGAGCAAGTTAGCTTGATTTAATAGCATAAATATATTTCTTCCCCCCGAGAACAGAACATGTCCACAACAAACAGACGCGACCCCGGCAAACGCCAGCGCCAGGTACTGGAGCGACGCATCCAGTCGGCACTGACCACCATCTACGATCCCGCCACACCGAATATCGATCTGTTCAATATGGGCATGGTTTATAACATTAATATAGAGGCGGATGGTGCAGTTGAAATTGAGATGGCCTGTTCAAGTCCGGGTCATCCAGGTTATCTGGGATTGCCACGGCGGGTGGAATCCACCATCAATGAGCTGGAAGGGGTGAGCCAGTGCAGGGTCAAAGTCGTCGCTGATCCCCCCTGGACCATGGACAGGGTTTCTGATCATGCGCGCATTAATATGAGCGCGGATAATTACGCATAAAAAGCCGGGTTTTATCGATCTTTTATGCTGCTTGATTCAGGTTCTAACGAAATGCCATCTGCATCATATTAGATACATCAATAACAGGATTAATGTTGCAGCTAGAAACATAGCCCTGCCCAGGCTTAGCCTGAAATATCGTTTTCTGGCAAGATGCCTTAAAACCTGTTCATCGCTCATGCCAGAACAGTGATGACATGTGTCCTGTTTTTTGGGGTAGTAGAAGCCGCAGCGTTGACATGCCTGTAAAGTGGCGCGGTGTTTTAATTTCCTGTCCAGATTTTTCAGGTGGAACAACATGGGCTGCAACCAGTAGTTAGAGTGGCGTGTGGGAAAACGGGTCAAAGATCAATTAACGCTAATGTTAGAAATAATTGCTCTCTGACACTGGTTATCACTGATTTTTCATCTTATAGCCCAAGCCAGTAGATCAATACTGAAATGGCAATTACAAAAATAATCGGAAGTATAAATTTCTGCAAAGAGGTTGGTTTTGAGTTTTCGGTTTTAACATGTGATGTATCTTGATCAGGTAGCTGTCCCTCATATTCTTTTACCAGTTCTCTTGCCCTTATATAGTCGTCGTCATGAACATGAACTTTGGAAAA
>JBFFND010000524.1:0-1607 GCA_041563375.1 Gammaproteobacteria bacterium
GGCACCAATGCGGTGGAAGCCGCACTTAAGCTGGCGCGTCGAGTCACCGGGCGTAGTCATGTGATTGCCTTCAGCCAGGGCTTTCATGGCATGACATTAGGCTCGCTCGCCTGCACCGCCAATGAATATTTCCGTAATGCCGCCGGCGTTAACCTGAACAACGTATCCCACTGGCCATTCGAAACCAACCAGGGCGGCGGTATGGAAGGCCTTAATGCACTGCGCGCACTGTTTGAAAACAGCTCCGGCGGTGCCGATAAACCCGCCGCTTTTATTGTTGAGTCACTGCAGGCCGAAGGTGGTGTGAACAGCGCCAGCAACGAATGGCTGCAGGCACTGCAGCAGCTGGCAAAAGACCTGGGTGCGTTACTCATTGTGGATGATATCCAGTCCGGCTGTGGTCGCACCGGTCACTACTTCAGCTTTGAAGAAAGCTGCATCCAACCGGACATTATTACCCTGGCCAAAGGCATCGGTGGACTGGGCACACCCATGGCGATGAACCTGGTCAAGCCGGAGCACGACCAACACTGGCAACCCGGTGAACACACCGGCACCTTCCGCGGTCAGAACATCTCCTTTGTTGCCGGACGTGAAGCGCTGCGATATTTCGAAACCGATGAATTCCTCGCAGAGACACGACGCAAGGGAGACATCATGGCCGAACATCTGCGCGCAATTGCCGAGCAATACAGCGACCAGGGTTTCAGTGTGCGCGGCAAAGGCATGATGCAGGCGCTGGACATTGGCGATGGCATGCTCGCCAAGGCAATTGCCCGTGACTGTTTTGAACACGGTATGTTATTCGGGCCCTGCGGTGTTGGCGGCGCGGTGATTAAACTGATTCCACCACTGACCATTCCCGATGATGACCTGAACGAAGGGCTGAGCATTCTGCGGCAGGCCATCGACCGGCAAATGGAGGCATAATCATGATCGAACGCGATGACATGACCTTTCCCTATAGTGAATACCAGCGGCGTATCGGTGAACTGCGTGAGCGCATGGCAAAGCGCCTGCTGGATGCGGTGATTATTTCCGATGCGGAAAATATCATGTACCTCACCGACTACCAGACCACCGGCTACTCATTCTTCCAGGCACTGGTAGTACCACTGGAAGGTGAACCGTTTATGGTCACCCGTAAACTGGAAGAGTCCAATGTGATCGCCCGCACCTGGGTGGAGATTACCCGACCCTATCCCGACACCGGTGATGCCATCCAGATGCTGGTGACATCACTGGTGGAATTCGGCCTGGCGGGAAAAACCATCGGCTACGAACGTAACTCCTATTATTTTACTGCCTACCATCAGGATTATTTTCATACCTCATTTACCAAAAGCCGTTTAATGGACTGCTTTGGCATTGTCGAACAGGGACGCATTATCAAATCGGCGGTTGAACTGGAAGCCATGCAAATAGCCGCCACTGCTACCCGCGCGGGTATGAAAGCAGGACTGGAAGCCGCCCAGGTGGGGGTTACCGAAAATGAAATCGGTGCCGCCATCTGCCAGGCAATGTTTTCCGCCGGGGGTGAAATTCCTGCGGTGATGCCCTATGTGACTTCAGGGCCGCGCAGCATGATCGGTCACGCCTCCTGGGAA
>JBFFND010000525.1:0-1577 GCA_041563375.1 Gammaproteobacteria bacterium
AGGAGCACTTTGAACGAGCGAATGCTCGGCCCGAAGGGTGGAGCACAGGATGTGCGGAATACTAAAGTGCAGGAGCACTTTGAACGAGCGAATGCTCGGCCCGAAGGGTGGAGCACAGGATGTGCGGAATAAATGAACGCGAACAACGCAAATAGACGCTAATGTGTGTCTGTGGGCTTTTGATATCTGCTACTCAATAAAACCTACACCTGGCTTTTATTCGCGTTCATTTGCGGTTTTCGCGTTGTTCGCGTTAATCTTTCAGAAAGGTTTAGTCAAGTGGTAGAGTAATCACTGGCTTTTTTGTCATTCGGTTGTTAACTACAACTTCAAGCCCAGCGTCACCATCTTGCCCCATTGCAGCAGTTCTTTTAGCAGTTTTATTTTTGTCTCGTCGCCCTGGTGTTCCTGCTGCAGGCTTTCTATTACCTGCTGGAACTCTGCGTAACTTAAACCCGCCGAGTTTTCATTGGGGGGGTTATTGCTAAAGCGCTGTGTGCGGTATTCATTCCAGCGGCGTTGTTCTTCCTCACTCAGGCTTTCAGGATAATTTCTGGCGCGGTAGCGAAACAGCATTTCAGGAATGCGCGCATCGTTGAAATTAAACTTCGCCTGCGCCAGTTCGTCTGCGCTCATCTGCTGCAGTTGTTGCATCCGCTGACGATCCTCGGGGCTGAAAAAGCCGCCGCTGTACAGGCTTTTGTCCGGATCGGTTTCCTGCTCAAACGGATTATGGCTGAATACCTTTTGCAGTTTGCTGTTAATCTGCGGCTGCGCCTCGATTAAGGTCTGCATGTGCTGTAACTGTTGCTCACGGTTAATCTGTGTGCGGCTGGCTGCTGCTTCATCCAGTGTGTTCATCGGCGCAATCACCGGACACTTATTAATGTGAATGGTTTTCAGCGGAATACGCTCAACACCCTCATCCAGCTGGTCTCTGGGTGTATACAGGCGTTCGATAATCTGTTCTGCATCCAGTTTGATCAGCTCATCCGGTGAATAGCGTAAATCAAACACCACTATACCGTTTTTATTGGTGGGGTGGGGAGCCAGTGGATAGACCAGCGCGGTATTGCAGATTTCGCTGGAATACATGCCCGAGGCATGCAGCACCGGTTGTGGTTTTTGCAGGTTGAGCAGCTGCCCCAGCTTCTGTTTGCTTTTATGCTGGAAGACAAAATCGAATAATTTTGGCTGTTTATCGCGAATCAGTTTAGCCACCGCAATGGTCGCATAGACATCCGACAGCGCATCGTGGGCAGCTTCATGGCTGATGTCATTGGCCTTTGTAATCAGTTCCAGTCGATTGCTGGCGACACCGTTATCATCCACCGGCCAGTTAATACCTTCGGGACGCAGGGCGCGAGTGATGCGTACCAGGTCGATAATGTCCCAGCGTGAACAGCCGTTCTGCCATTCGCGGGCATAGGGGTCGAAAAAATTGCGGTACAGGCCATAGCGGGTGAACTCATCATCGAAGCGAATATTATTAAAGCCGACGACGCAGGTATTGGGTGTGGAGAACTGCTGGTGAATCGCCGCCATAAATTCTGCTTCAAGCAGTCCTGCGCTCAGGG
>JBFFND010000526.1:0-1567 GCA_041563375.1 Gammaproteobacteria bacterium
CCAGGCATTTAACCGCGTTAAGTTGCGTAACCTGAAAACCGGTCGCGTTATCGAAAAAACATTCAAGTCCGGCGAGTCGGTTGAAGCGGCGGACGTGGTCGATGTGGATATGGAATTCTCCTATAACGATGGTGAGTTCTGGTACTTCATGGATCCCAATACCTTCGAGCAGGTGGGTGCGCCGGATTCAGCGCTGGTGGATGCCGGTAAATGGCTGAAAGGTCAGGAGCTGTGTACCGTGACCCTGTGGGACGGTGTGCCGCTGATGGTGACTGCGCCCAACTTTGTTGAGCTGAAAGTCACTGAAACCGACCCCGGCCTTAAGGGTGATACAGCGCAGGGTGGTACCAAGCCAGCGACGCTGGAATCCGGTGCCGTGGTCAAGGTGCCGCTGTTTATCGAGATCGGCGAAGTGCTCAAGGTTGATACCCGCAGCGGTGAATATGTCTCCCGCGTTAAAGAGTAATGAGCGACAACGATAACTGGAAACCCGGCGCATCGCTGCATGCGCTGCAACAGAGAGCCCGAGTACTGCAGAGTATTCGGGCTTTTTTTGCACAGCGGGATGTGCTGGAGGTTGAAACGCCGATCCTGTCGGATGCGGCCATCACCGACCCGCAGCTGGAAAGTATGCATACACGGTTTGCTGGACGCGATTATTATCTGCACACCTCCCCCGAGTTTTATATGAAGCGCCTGCTGGCTGCCGGCAGTGGTGATATTTACCAGGTCGCCCGTGTATTTCGTGCCGATGAAGTGGGGCGATACCACAACCCGGAATTCAGCCTGCTGGAATGGTACCGGCTGGGGTTGGGCCATCAGGCATTGATGGATGAAATGCAGCAGCTGATCAGCGAGTTATTTGCGCAGTTTAGCGACAATCAATTACGTTTTACTCGTTTGAGTTATCGTGAGGCATTTGTTAATCAGCTGGCCATTGATCCATTGCAGGCCAGTGCAGAAGAACTGGCTGCCTGTGCCAGCGCACAGCAGATTGAAACCCCCATTGGCATGAATCTCAATGATAAGGACATGTGGCTGGACTGGTTGATGGTGGTTGCGGTGGCACCGGCATTTGATCAGCAGGGCATGACTTTTATTTATGACTATCCCGCATCACAGGCGGCACTGGCAAGACTGAGTGACGATGACCCACGGGTCGCGCATCGCTTTGAACTCTTCTACGGTGAACTGGAACTGGCGAATGGTTTCTATGAGTTGCTTGATGCCGATGAACAGTTGGCCAGGTTTCACAAGGAAAATGAGTTACGTAAACAGCGCGGTCAGCATACTATGCTGATTGATATGCAACTGATAGCCGCGCTTCAGTCCGGACTGCCGGATTGTGCCGGGGTGGCGATGGGGCTGGATCGGTTGTTGATGGTGTTGAGTGGGGCGAGTTCAATCAGTGAAGTGATTAGCTTTACCACGCCCGGTGGTAGATAAAAATATTTCAGGTAGGGTGGCGGATCGACCTGTTTGGTTGTGGCATGACGCGTTTGAAATGCCGTAAGTGAATTACCTGCACGATATTCTGAACTGTGTTCTTTCGCCTTTCTGGCGACTC
>JBFFND010000527.1:0-1554 GCA_041563375.1 Gammaproteobacteria bacterium
ATCCACCTCGTTGATAGCAAGCAGCTCAACATACAGACGATAGGGGCTGTTATTGATGTTAGGGTAGTCATACCTGAACAGCTCACGCTTTTGTTTGACGCCCAGTTCACGCCCCCGATTTTCATACAGCAACTCCATTTCATGATTCATACCCCAGACGTTGTTCCATAACAGCTGCAAGCCGACCTTTTTATCCTCATCATCAATGCGAGCACGGGGAATCAGCAACACATAGTATTTTTCACTGAGCGAAAAAACCACATCCACAGCCAGCGCACTGTCGAGAGAAACTGTGTCTTTCGACAGGGCACCAACCGGCTCTACTCTGTAACTGACACTTTTATACAGGCCAAGGTCCATAATCGCCTGACGCGACTTCTCCACCAGCGGCTCACTAAACTCATCACCCTCGGCGACAAATATTTCCCGGTTCAGCATCGCCGTCTGGCTGACTTTGTTCCCCTCATAGCGAACACTGTTGATAACCGGTGCACTATACACAACACAGCTACACAGCCACAGCAGCAGTCCGGCTATCGTTTTCTGCATATCAACCTGTACAGCGTGGCGCCCCATTGATGCAGCCCCAGCCCCAGCAAGACAAAACAGGTTCCCACATACATGTGTAAACTCATTGATTCGTTATTGAAAAAATAGCCAATCCACAGGGCAGTTACCGGCGTAATCAGCGTAATCAGCGCCACCGTTGATGTTTGCAGATGACGCAATAAATAATAATAGCAAACAAAACCCAGTACGGAGCCCACCACACCAAGGTATGTAATCGACATAAGGGTTTTTACAGGCACCATCTCAGGCAGGCCGGGTGACAACAGCAGGTAGCTAACAGTAAACAATGGCATGGAATACAGCAGGCCACCGGCTACCAGCATCAATGGCGGTAATTCACACTGAATACTTTTCACCCAGACGGCACTGCTGGAATGCAACAACACTGCCAGCAATACCGCCGCCACACCATAGAAATAATGCTCACCCACGCCACGACTATCAATAAAAATAACCGCCAGGCCGATGATGCCTGCCACAGCCCCCAGTATTTTCATGCCATGAAATGATGCTTCGTGAATATAGCGCCAGGCCAGATAGCCGGTGACTATTGGCGTTATGCCAAATATCACCGATACCAGACCCGATGGAATATATTGCGCCCCCCAGTACACCGGCATCATGCCACCGAACAGCGCCAATGCAGCCGCCATATAAACCTTGCTGGCATTCCGATTAAAAATGATTCTTTTATACAGCACCAGCACCAGTACGCTGGCCAGGCACATGCCGATAAACATGCGCAGCGCCACGCCGAACAGAAACCCCACCCCATCACTGCTCCATTTGATGGCAATGGGTGTGGTTGACCAGATTATAACAACCGCCAGATAGGCCAGAAACAACAGCCATTTATTACCTTGACTGTTCTCACGGCTGGGGGTTTGCTGTATCACTGTATCGCTCATTGATTATTCCAGAATAATTTAAGGTATGTCCTCTAAACACATAAGTCCGCCAATGCCCGCACTAAAGTGCAGGAGC
>JBFFND010000528.1:0-1546 GCA_041563375.1 Gammaproteobacteria bacterium
GGGTCGTGCTGGAGTGCCGTCCAGGCACATCAGCACTCAAAATCACGTCCTGTGATTTTGCCCCTATGCAGAAAGCATTTTCGGCAAGTGACAGGGAAGGTTGTCGCAAGCCCATCATTTAAAAAGTAATTTGACCGTTGGGTACACAGCTGTTTCCCCTTCACACAAGCTGATGAACGAGTGATTTTTTGTGGAGCTTTATTTCTGGCGTCCTGCCCACCAGCCTTCGGTCCAGGCAGAGCTTGTTTAAATTTGATCCAGTTAAATTTATCTCTTGAATAAACCTTGTTGCTGTTGACACTAAAACGCCTGGAGCGTTTTAGAACAGGCTTTCATAAAGAAGTCAGTCGCCAGAGAGGCGAAAAAGTAAAGATCAGTACCTCTTGAAAGTAAATTTGTAATATTACATTAAACCCGATTGTCAAAAAATGCTTCTAAATACATCAATCTACACATCAAACACCGACGGCAGATAGAAAATCACATACAGTGTAATCAGAATACTGCCGATGATATTCAGCCAGACACCGGCCCGTGCCATTTGCGGAATGCTGATCTTGCGACTACTGAAAACAATGGCGTTGGGTGGTGTGGCGACAGGCAGCATAAAGGCAAAGGACGCCGCCAGTGCCACTGCGACCATCAGGTACAGTGGGCTGACCTGAATGGCCACCGCAAAGGCGCCCATTACTGGTAACATCAGCGATGCGGTTGCGGTATTGGAAGTGATTTCGGTGAGAAAAATCACCAGTAATACCACCATGAAAATAATAACGATTAACTCCATACCCTGCAGTGCAACCAGCTGATTGGCCAGCCATTCTGTGAGACCGCTGCTGCTGAAACCGTTAGCCAGCGCGAAACCACCACCGAACAAAATCATAATATCCCATGGAATCGTTTTTGCTGTGCGCCAGTCAAGTAATGGCTCGGACATGTCTTTGTGTGCTGGGATAATAAACAACAAAACTGCCCCGGCAATGGCAATACTGGCATCACTTACTGCAGACAGTGCTTCGATATCCAGCAGGCCACGTAAAATCCAGCTGATTGCCACCAGAGTAAATATGCTCAGTACCTTTTTTTCCGGCAGGGACATAGGACCAAGCTCTGCAAGCTTCTGATGTATGCTGTGTTTGCCACCGGGTAGCTCTTCAAATTCAGATTTGAAGGCAAATCGAGTCAGGTAAATCCAGCACAGTGCCAGCATGCTGAGTGAAATCGGCACACCGAACAGCATCCACTGGGCAAAGCCAATGCTATAACCAAAGTTGCTTTCAATCACGCCGGCGAGGATTGCATTTGGCGGTGTACCAATCAAGGTGGCCACACCACCAATTGATGCCGCATAGGCAATGCTTAGCATCAACGCAGCTGCAAAGTTGGAGTGATCTGACCGAGATCCGCTGTCCTGCTGTGCCTGTTTAACCACGGCCAGGCCAATCGTGACCATCATCATCGCAGTGGCGGTATTGCTGATCCAGGCAGACAGAAAAGCGGTTGCCAGCATAAAACCGAGAATAATCTGACTGGATGAGACCCCCAC
>JBFFND010000529.1:0-1546 GCA_041563375.1 Gammaproteobacteria bacterium
AAAACCTATAAGGGTGGCTTCCATGCGCTCAAGCAGGTAAACCTGGATATCCATAAGGGCGAGATCCTCGCGCTGCTGGGTCCCAATGGCGCGGGTAAAACCACGCTGATCTCGATTATCTGCGGTATTGTCAATGCCAGTGCCGGCCAGGTGACGGTGGATGGCTATGACACGGTCAAAGACTACCGCATCACCCGTGACCTGATTGGCCTGGTGCCCCAGGAATTAACCCTGGGCGCATTTGAAACCGTGTGGGATACGCTGTGTTTCAGTCGCGGGCTGTTTGCAAAAAAACACGATCCTGCCTACCTGGAAAAAGTGCTGAAGGACCTGTCGTTGTGGGATAAGCGCGATGAAATCATTATGGCGCTATCCGGCGGTATGAAACGCCGGGTACTGATTGCCAAGGCGCTGGTGCATGAACCCAGGGTGCTGTTCCTGGATGAACCCACCGCCGGTGTGGATGTGGATCTGCGTAAGGACATGTGGGCACTGGTGGAAAAGCTGCGTGAAACCGGGGTGACGATTATTCTCACCACCCATTATATCGAGGAAGCGGAAGCCATTGCTGATCGCGTGGGTGTAATTAATAAAGGCGAGTTGCTGCTGCTGGACGACAAGGTGGCATTGATGCACAAGCTGGGTAAACGCCAGCTGCTGATTGAATTGCAGGATCCGTTGCCATCGCTGCCGGTGACCCTCGCCGGGTTTGCACTGGAACTGTCAGACGATGGTGGCGCCCTGACCTATACCTATGACCCACTCAAGGCTGATACCGGCATTAATGAGTTACTGCAATTAATTCAGCAGGCCGGACTGGTGATCAAGGATGTGCACAGTATGAAAACTTCGCTGGAAGAAATTTTTGTCAAGCTGGTTAAACCTGCAGTTGGGGTGGCATCGTGAATCTGTATGCAGTTCGGGTTATTTATAAATACGAAATGAAACGCGCCTTTGAAACTGTCGCGCAAAGCTTTGCCTCACCGATTCTTTCCACGGTGTTATATTTTGTGGTGTTCGGTTCGGCCATCGGTTCACGCATTGAAAGCATCAATGGCGTTAGTTACGGCTATTTTATTGTGCCCGGTTTAATGATGCTGGCGATTCTGACGCAGAGCCTGTCCAATGCCTCCTTTGGTATTTTTTTTCCACGCTTTACCGGGCAGATTTATGAAGTGCTGTCGGCGCCGGTGTCCAGTTTTGAAATTGTGCTGGGCTATGTGGGGGCGGCGGCGACCAAGTCACTGATTATCGGTTTGATTATTCTGCTCACCGCCAGTTTTTTTGTCGAGATGCACATTGCACATCCGTACTGGATGGTGCTGTTTCTGTTGTTTACCTGTATTTCTTTCAGCCTGCTGGGTTTTATTATCGGCCTGTGGGCAAAGGACTTCGAGAAACTGCAGATTGTGCCACTGCTGGTTATCACCCCGTTGGTGTTCCTGGGCGGTACCTTTTAGTCCATCGATATGCTGCCGCCAGCCTGGCAGACGGTGAGTTTTTTCAATCCGGTGGAGTACCTGGTGAGCGGCTTCCGCTGGAGCTT
>JBFFND010000530.1:0-1541 GCA_041563375.1 Gammaproteobacteria bacterium
AATAAATCCACTGCCCGGCACGGCGGTCACTGACGATACCCGCATTGCGCAGCAGCGCCAGATGGCGGGACATCATCGGCTGGGACAGGTCCAGTGCGTGGGTGAGTTCGCACACGCATAATTCCCCTTCCAGCTGCATTAACATCAGGCAGCGCAGACGAATCTCATTGGCGAGTGCGGTGTAAAATTGAGTGGCGTCGAGTGTCATGGGCTGAATATATGATATTTCATATATATGATCAACCAGATATATCGAGTAATCGTCGGGTTTATGCGTCACCCCAGGCAAAGGCGCTGCCAGAGTATTTAAAAAAGAAAACGCGAACAACGGGAATAAACCCAATACAGCTCAGGTGAGGTCAAGCCGGGCTGATCAACCAACGGCGCTGTAAAAGGTCACGGTAACTGATCCATATGACAATGATATGAACGGTTCAGCACTATCAGCGATCATTCGGCTTCTGTGCATCCGGGCTTATCTGACTTTCCCCCACATACTCCGCCACATCCTGCAGTTGTGACTCGCTAAGCTCATGCAGTTCATGCTCTTCCAGCAGCCGTTGCAGCCGCTCTTTCATCAGCGCTTCATGCAACTCCATCTGCCGCTGTTCGTCACGCAACGACCTCAACAACGCGCTGGCCATAAACACCATTAAAATCATAAACGGAAAAGCCGCCACAATCGAGATGGTTTGCAGTGCGGCCAGCCCGCCACCAACCAGTAACACCCCGGCCACCAGTATCTGCGCCAGGCCCCAGCTGAAACGAATCCAGCGTTTAGGTTGCAGCACACCACGAGCGGTAAACATACCCAGCACAAAAGTGGCGGAATTGGCCGAGGTAATCACGAACAGGATAATCAGAACCAGCATCAGGATACCGGTGTATTGCGCTCCGGGCAGGTAACTGAGCATGCTGAACAGGCCTGCACTGATTTCATTGCTCACCACCTTGCCCAGCTCGGCACCTTCAAATAACTCGAAGTACAATGCCGAGCCACCGAAGGTAGAAAACCAGAAGGCACTGAGTAACACCGGCATGCCGATCACTCCCAGTACAAACTCGCGGATGGTGCGGCCACGGGAAATCCGCGCGATAAAACTGCCGACAAAAGGTGCCCAGGAGAGTCCCCAGGCCCAGTAAAAAATGGTCCAGCGCTCGACCCAGTCCTCACCGGTGTAGGGTGTCATCACCAGGCTCATGCCGATCACATTGCTGAAATAATCACCGATAGCATTGGTCATCGCCGCGGTAATGAAATCGGTGGGACCGGCAAAAAACACGAACACCAGCAACAATGCAGCGAGCAGCATATTGGCGTCACTCACATAGCGAATGCCACTCTCCAGCGGGGTCAGCGAGAACAGTAGAAATACGATACCGACCCCGCCCAGTATCGCTAGCTGCGCCTCGGTACTGAAACCAATAGCAAACACCGAATCCATGCCGCTGTTTATCTGGATCATCCCCAGGCCGAGCGTGGTAGCCACACCGAATACCGTGGATACCACCGCCAGGATATTGATGCCATGACCCAGGCC
>JBFFND010000531.1:0-1539 GCA_041563375.1 Gammaproteobacteria bacterium
GACATTGAATGCACAGCTCACCTATGCGGACAATGACTCCAACCTTGAGGCTTTCGACTATGATCGCAGCGTGGTTGAAGTGAATATGCGTCGTTACTTCTTCTAGCAATGTAAGGTATTCCGACACCCATGGACGAATGGGTGTCGGAAATATTTCCACCTCATTTTAAATTCCCGTCTACCCTGGACTATCCGTTTCCTTACCCTTCAATTAACCATCATCTTTTTATACAAAAAGATCCAATATTTTCAATAAGTTAACTGCCAACCTCATTTAACCACACAAACGGAGTATATACTCCCACGCCGATTTTCTTATAATCTGCAACCCTATAAATGGCTTGCAGGTTGATGTGCCGAATTTATAACTTACTGATTCGGGCATGCACAGAGTTAGATGGCATGAAAGCTGCTTAATAACTCGCTAAATGTATTAAGGTAAAGATAATGACAAAAGTAACACTACTCGCGCTAGCACTCGCTATCCCTGCAATCGTCACTGCAGCGGAGCAGGACTCAGTTTATGCATGGGGCGCATGGTCACAGAACATTCAACCTGCTGCGGGTCCCCGTATAGAGGTCGCACCTGCCGCCGTTTCACAGCCCCAGGTTAATTTCCGCCCCAATGAAAATGCGGCATTCAATCGTGTGGCAAATCTGCCGGTTACACCACCACCTGCCACACCTTTTGTTAATGATGCAGCAGCCATATCCACGGCCGCAGGTATGGACAATATAATTGACCGAACACCCAGCACACCCGTTAGCCAGACCGGACCGGATACTGGCGGCTTCTAAAATAAAAATGATAACGAGAAACTGATTATGAACATGAAAAAGCCACTAAAATTATTAATTGCATTTCTGTTTGCCTGTTCAACACAGGCTGTTGCAAACACAGTAAATGTTCTGTCATCCGACGGCATATTTGCCGGCAACTCTGCCAGTGATCTCAGCACCCTGTCCTTACTGTCTGACACGCAGATCGCCAGCAACCTGAATGATAACGATGCCGCCACCTACCTGTTTGGCAGTAACAACAACGGCACCACATCTGCTCAGCTCGATCTGCAGTTTGTCGACAATGTTTATAACCAGGCAGGCAATGACATCGCCTTTTATTTTGTTGGTGGCACGACCGAGCTAAACTCGATGCGCATCTGCTTTAGCAGCAACTGTGCACCAACTGACAGCTATGATGCCGGATTTATAACCTCACTTGCGGTTTCTATCGACGGCACCAATTATGCGTTGTCTGCGGTAGTGCTTGACCTGTCTGATTTCGGTTTTTCGGACAATGAATTACTGGGTGACTTTTCTATCGATCTGATCGCTGGCGGCTACAATCGCCTTGCCAGTATCGACAGCCTTCACAACGTAAGTGCTGTACCTCTGCCAGCCGCTGTCTGGTTATTTATTACCGGCCTGGGCGCACTGGGATTTATCAGTCGCCGTCGCAGATAACAGACACAAAATTATCAATTTAAAAAAGCTCCGGACCTTATTCAGGCCGGAGCTTTTTTATGTACAGAGATGTAC
>JBFFND010000532.1:0-1538 GCA_041563375.1 Gammaproteobacteria bacterium
CCAGTCGAGTCACCAGCTGGTTACCGGAGCACCAGCAAATGGATGCGGTGCGCTGGATTGAAACCATACCCTTCACCGAAACCCGTGAATACGTGAGTAATGTACTGGCCTATATGGCGATTTACGAGCACCGCATGCAACGGGAGATCACCCCCTTAAGTCAGCGTATGCCGCCGGTTCCGGCACGCAATCAGCGCACTGCCGACAATAGCGAGAGCCCCGATAATGTCACGCAAGTCCTGCAGAGCCCATCAACCGACCCAACCTGATCTACCTTTTATTCATAAAAAACATAAAGATACTTGCATTACTTAATAACTTGATCTAACTTTGAGTTGTAATTGAGTGAAATTACATTCTCGATTGTGTTTTCTGGAGTCAAAAATGAATAAGAAGACAAGCTTAAGTATTGGTGACCGCGTACGTATCATTAGCACCGGTCAGGAAGTAACGGTTGATCAGGTAAGTGCCCACGGCTTTAGCGTGGTTCGCTTTAATTCCGGTGGCACCTACCGCTTTCTGAATGACAAGCTGGAAAAGCCCAGCGGGCAGCATGCAGCACATAACGCATAAACACCTGTATCAGCCATGGACGGCTCATCTATAATCCGTATTATAGAAAGCAATACTGGCTTGAGATGACAGGCAGGACAGCATGCCCACTATCCCCCCAATTCGCCACAGCCCGGTCATAAGCCGACGCACACTGCGCCGAAGCGCAAGCACCACCGCGGTAGAGGGAGCGGATGCGGAAAACCAGCCCGCGCCCAAAGACCGACGCCGTAAACCGGATCGCCGCCAGCGGCAGCTCAGGGTTCGTTTTGAGCGACGCCAGCAAATTCGCCGCGGAAAACAGAATACCAGCAGTGATGAAAGCGTGGGCCGACATATCAATATCGAGGCCTGACATGCGGGGTAGACATCAGATACCTCCCGGCACACAACTAATCACAGGAACTGGGCAATGAAAACCCGCATTAAAAATACACTCCAGCTGATACTGTTTCTGGCCGTTACTGCTGCTGCCATTTACTACGTCATGGTCAGTTCACCATTCGACAGCCTGGAGCAACATTCAACTGACCGAGTTAATCGCCCCTCAGCCGGTTACCCCGCTGATGGAACCGACAACAGCAGCGGCGATAATGTATCTCTTACTGGCGAAAAAGGCCGTTACGAAGAAGCCCGTATAGGCCGTAAAGAATAGAGTTTAACAATAACAACTGACTGAGGCCGAACGGTCTCAGTATTGGCCTTCAGTTTTCGCAGCAATCAGGCTTTCAATCATCGGCGCACAGATCACATCCAGAGCATGCTGTAACTGCCCACCGGGAATCAACAGGCTTTTACGCCCACTCAAGCGCGCATTCGGGATGCGTTTCACGTAGCCTGTGACATCATGTTTATCCGGCTCACGGAAACTCACCACCAGCATGCTTTCATAATCCGCCGGCACCTGATCACTATCGAACGGGTTTGAGGTATCCACCACCGGCATGCGTTGAAAATTAATATCAGACAGCGAAAACTGTGGCACG
>JBFFND010000533.1:0-1537 GCA_041563375.1 Gammaproteobacteria bacterium
ATTGATGATGATCATAAACCGGATGTGATTTACCTGGATCCGATGTACCCGGAAAAAAAGAAGTCCGCCTCGGTGAAAAAAAACATGCAGATGCTGCAGAAATTACTGGGACATGACCTGGATGCGGACCAGCTGCTTGATGCCGCACTGAGCAAGGCACAACAGCGGGTGGTGGTCAAACGCCCCAAAGGCGCTCCGACTCTCAGGGCTTCACTCCAGCCGACACTGGCCTATGAAAGCAAAAGCACCCGTTACGACACCTATATTATTTAACCCCATATTATTTATGAAAACTCAGCTGTATATGCAACGCTCCATAAAATCCCTGATCACTCTGCTGTCTATGATGAGCTTGTTTGTCATCGGTGGCTGTGCCACCAACCCGCCAAAAAACATGAATAATTCCTGCGCGATCTTCGAGGAAAAAGGTGGCTGGTACGATGATGCAAAAGACAGCTACGAAAAATGGGGTGTGCCGATACATGTGCAGCTGGCAATTATTCATCAGGAATCACGCTTCAGTCACAATGCACAAACCGAAATGGAATATTTCCTGTGGTTTATTCCTATCGGGCGTAAATCCGATGCCTACGGTTACGCCCAGGTGAAGGATGCCACCTGGGACTGGTACATAGACCAGACCGGCAATTCGGGTGCGGATCGCGATGACTTTGCCGATGCGGTGGATTTTATTGGCTGGTATGGCAACTACACGCACAAAAAGCTCGGTGTCTCCAAATGGGACGCCTATCAACAGTATCTGGCCTACCATGAGGGACACGGTGGTTTTAAACGCAGAACCTACCTGCAAAAACCCTGGCTGATCAAGGTGGCGCGCAAGGTAAAAACCCGCGCCAGCCAGTACCATACCCAGCTGAGTCGCTGCCAGGAAAAGCTGGAATCATCCTGGTCGTTCTGGCCGTTTTAAACCACAGCACAACCTGGTTAACCGCGAATAACCTGAGGTGGGCTTATTAAGCCCATAAAATACAGGTTTTAGTCGTCTAACCCGGTGCTGTATGATTCACTCCACGTTAATCAATACAAGACAGACCATGCCAATACAGATTAATAGCGACATTATTGCCGAGTTTAAAGCCCCACTGGAAAACCACCCGATCTATGCAGCGGTGTCCACCATTGAAGACCTGCAGTGTTTTATGCAACACCATGTGTATTCGGTGTGGGATTTTATGTCATTGATCAAATACCTGCAGTCGGTGATTGCGCCAACCACCTACCCCTGGACACCCCGCGGCGATGGTAGTGTGCGTCGCTTTATCAATGAACTGGTACTGGAAGAAGAATCCGACGAGACCAATAACCCGGACGAACACTCCAGTCACTTCGAGCTATACCACAAGGCAATGCAGGAAATCGGTGCGGATATCAGTGTCTCCAGTGAATTTATCAAGGTAGTTGCCGACCAGGGCATACAGAGTGCACTGCAACTACCCGGCATACCCGAAGCCTCCCGCGCCTTCACTACCACCACCTTCGGCTTTATTGACAGCAATAAACCACACCAGGTCGCGGC
>JBFFND010000534.1:0-1525 GCA_041563375.1 Gammaproteobacteria bacterium
AATTCCACCTCTACGGGGCCACATTCTACCCAAAAGACTTTTTCCTGCTCTCCGGCATGCTAATAATCAGCGCCTTCGGCCTGTTTTTCATTACCACTCTGTTTGGTCGCGTCTGGTGCGGCTACACCTGTCCTCAGACAGTGTGGACGTTTATCTTTATGTGGGTTGAAGAGCGAATCGAAGGCAGCCGCAACAAACGTATGAAGCTGGACAAGGCACCCAACTCCACAGAGAAAATTGTAAAGAAAACGGCTAAGCATATAATATGGCTTGTTATTTCTTTGCTGACCGGGCTCACGTTTATAGGATACTTCTATCCTATAAGGGAGCTTACCGTCGATATATTCACCTTCCAGGCCAACGGTTGGGCCTATTTCTGGGTTGCATTTTTTACCATAGCCACCTACCTGAATGCCGGCTGGATGCGCGAACAGGTGTGCTTGTATATGTGCCCTTACGCCCGCTTCCAGTCGGTCATGTTTGACCCGAATACACGCATTGTGTCCTACGACCCCAATCGGGGCGAGCCCCGCGGAGGACGCAAGAAAGACGTAAAACCGGAAGAAGTCGGCCTTGGCGACTGCATCGATTGTGGGCAGTGTGTTCATGTATGTCCTACCGGCATTGATATCCGGGACGGCCTTCAGTACGAGTGCATCGGTTGTGCATTGTGCATAGACGCCTGCGACGAAATCATGGACAAAATGAACTACCCGCGCGGGCTGATTCGTTACACCACCGAAAACGAGCTTGAAGGCAAGCCGTCGAAATTACTGCGACCTCGTACGTTTGGTTATGGTGCGGTTCTCACAGCCATGATTTCCGCAATCATATTTGTGATCGCCACCCGTGTGCCAGCCCAGATGGATGCACTGAGAGATCGCGGAGCACTGTTCAGTTTTAACGGTGAGGGGCGCATTGAAAACTCCTATACCCTGAAAATAGTGAACATGTCAGAGGTTCCACAGACCTTTACACTGTCGGTAGAGGGCCTTGACGGCATCCGTATTCTGACCGAGACCCAAGTAAGCGTAGACAGCGGTGAGAACCGCTCTTTACCAACGGTTGTGGATGTTCCGCCTGAATCCATTCCACAATCAAATAACGAAATAATCTTCCATGCACAGTCTGAAACGGATACTTCACTGAAGCTGGAAACCGAAAGCCGATTTGTCGGTCCAACGCAGTAACCCTTCGGGGTCACTGTTGGTCACCTGTAAAAGACGAGACTGAGCAATATGAATCAAGACGTACCCGTAGCGCCCTGGTACAAGCAGCCCTGGTTCTGGTTCCTGACCATAGCTCCGCTGTCCGCCATTACCTTCAGCATGTTCATGCTGGTTGTGGCGTCGAACATGAAAGACACGATGGTGAGCGACGATTATTCGAAAGAAGGCCGGGGCATTAATCTTGAGATAGCCCGTGACCGCGCTGCAGCAGAGATGGGACTGAGCGCGGACATGGCGTTCGAAAACCGTAGCATTTTGTTGGATGTTAACACTCAACAGGGCCCGGCTGACTATCC
>JBFFND010000535.1:0-1520 GCA_041563375.1 Gammaproteobacteria bacterium
GTATTGGTACTAATGTCTGGCCAGGCTACGAGCCGCTGTATCTGGCTCGGCAGCTGGGCTATCTGGACAGCGATCTCATTCGCCTGATTGAGTACACCTCGACTTCCCAGGTTCTTAAGGCCTATCGTAGTGGCCTGATCGATGGGGCTGCGGTTACCCTTGATGAAGCCATCAGCCTGCAGGCGGCGGGTGAGGATGTGCGGGTGGTACTGGTGCTGGATGTGTCTGACGGCGCGGATGCACTGGTTGCACATCAGGATATACAGCGGCTTGAGGATCTTGAAGGCAAACGCATCGGTGTCGAGCATTCCGCGCTGGGCGCCTATTTAATCAGCCGGATTATTGCCAAGGCACAGCTGGATGAGAGCCAGTTGCAAATTGTACCGCTGGAAGTTAACCGCCATCATCGAGCGTTTGTGAACCGCCAGGTCGATGCAGTGGTGACTTTTGAGTCAGTCCGCAGTCGTCTGCTGGAAAGTGATGGGCAGGTGCTGTTTGACAGTTCACAGATACCTGGTGAAATTGTTGATGTGCTGATTGTGCGTGCCGGTAGACTGCCACAATTTGCCGGGCAGGTGGACTATCTGCAAAACGTCTGGTTCGAGGTGATTGCACAGATAAAAAAATCGCCACAACTACATCTGGCTGATTTGAATAGTCGTTTACGGCTGGATGAAAAAGATGCCAGGGCCGCATTCAGTGCAATCCGTTTTCCCGACAGAACAGATAATCAACGCATGTTGAGCGCGAGTGGAAAAAACAATTTGCTGCAGCTGTCTCGCGAGATGACTAAACTTATGCATGAACATCGTTTAATCCAGGCCCGGGTGAACACCGATGTGATGTTCACCGTCAATAATCCCCAATAATACAGTGCGTGCTTATGCGATTTCCCCTTAGCGTTAAGGTTTCAACTGGTGTTGTAGCAGCCGTGGTGCTAATCGTTAGCATTTTGCTGGTGAATGCCTATTATTTTCTTATTGCCTACGAAACCGATGAACTGAAACGCAAGTTACATATTGACCTGTCACGCATGCAGCACACCCTGGAGTTTCTGTCCCAGCATAATGAACACGAGCAAATGCAGGTGGAGCTATCATCATTGGCGGCACTGCCGCATGTTCAGCTTGCGCTGTTGCTTGATGAAAACAGCCGGGTTATTGCCGCCTCACAGCTGGCACAGCTGGGGCAAAATGCCGTTGATGGCGTGCTGTCCCGGCAAGGACTGAAAGTGCTGAAAAACAAGCAGGCATCCGGCAATCGTTTGAGCTCGCTGGTCTGGGAGGACGCGGATGCGCAGCATCTGTTCGCGATTTATCCACTGGTGCTGGGGTTGCAGGATACCGACAAATTAATTGATAACCGTATTGGTTATATCTATGCACGCCTGGATCTTTCATGGGCCGCCGACAAATCGATACAGATACTGCAGTTAAAGGCCGCGCCCATGCTGTTCCTTTTGCTGGTGATGGTGGCGTTTTTTATTATACTGCATGATCGTTTTATGGTGCGCAGAATAA
>JBFFND010000536.1:0-1515 GCA_041563375.1 Gammaproteobacteria bacterium
ACCTTCCGGCTGTGGCAAAACCACACTGTTACGCCTGATTGCAGGTTTTGATCAACCCGATGGCGGCGACATTCTGCTCGATGGCAAAAGCATTATTGCCACGCCACCGGAACGACGCCCACTGCACACCATCTTCCAGAACTATGCGTTGTTTCCGCACATGACCGTGGCGGAGAATATTGCCTTCCCACTGCGCATGGTGGGTTGCAACGAGACGGAGATAAAACAACGGGTAGCCGAAGCACTGCAGGACGTCAGCCTGCCGGATAAAGGCCAGCAATATCCCGAGTCGCTCTCCGGTGGACAGAAACAGCGCATTGCGATTGCCCGCGCACTGATCAACCGGCCGCGTCTGCTGCTACTGGATGAACCGCTATCGGCACTGGATGCACAGCTGCGCGAACAGATGCAACTGGAACTGATTAAGCTGCAGAAAGAAATCGGCATCACCTTTATTTATGTCACCCACGACCAGGGCGAAGCACTGGCACTGTCGCAGCGAATTGCGGTGATGAACAGTGGCCGCGTGGCACAGGTGGATGAACCCTCGCGTCTCTATGAATACCCCGGCAACCGTTTTGTCGCAGACTTTATTGGCCAGTGTAATCTGCTGGCAGGCGAGATCATGCAATTACAGGGCGAGCGGCTGCTGGTCAATTTACAGGGCCTGGGAGAGGTGCAAACCATCACCCCGGCGAACACATCGGTTGAAGTGGGCAGGCCGTGTACGCTCACCCTGCGCCCGGAAAAAATCCGTATGTCCAGCAAGCTCGAACAGGGTGAAAACGAAGTGTATTTCAAGGGCGTGGTACATGACATGCTCTACCTGGGCGATGTCACCGTGTACAAGGTGGAGCTGGCAAACGGCATGTTGCTGGAAGCGCTGCTCGCCAATTCCAGTGCCGGCCGCGCCCGTTTATTTGAAGTCGGCGACCCGGTTGAAGTGGCCTGGGGATTTGATGCCGGCCACCTGGTGATGGACTAGCACCATGCACACCAGAACCTGGCGGAAAAAACTGATTAGCCAGAAATTACTTGGCCTGCCACCACTTGCCTACCTGCTGATTTTTTTCGCCGTACCCACGCTGATTATGCTGTTTGCATCCTTCCGTTACGCCGGTGACTACGGCGGCCTGGCGCCCTGGTATTACTATGAACAGGGTTCGCTGAGTTTCGATTTAACCCTGGAAAACTGGCAGCGTTTATTTGAAACCGATATCTACCTGCAACTGTTTTTAAAGTCGATCGCCTATGCGGTGCTGGCGACCCTGCTGTGTATTCTGCTGGGTTATCCGCTGGCACTGATGATTGCCCGCAGCCCACGACGCCATCGAGACCTGTTACTGCTGCTGGTGATCCTGCCCTTCTGGAGTAATTTCCTGGTGCGCATTTACGCCTGGATGATTATCTTCAGCCCCAGCGGCGCCCTCACCCACATGCTCAACTCGCTGCTGGCGGTATTCGGCATTGCACCGATCAGTTTAATGTACAGCCCCACCGCGGTGATTGTGACGC
>JBFFND010000537.1:0-1514 GCA_041563375.1 Gammaproteobacteria bacterium
CACACTGGCTTTGCGCCCGGGCTCCGCACCAAGAAACATCAATACCCGCAGGGCGTAATCTGTGTGACGTGTTAATTGCATAAAAACTCACTGTGACTTGTAAATTAATCCGACTTCCCTATACTACCGCATCTTAATATGTATTTTATATACATATTAATGAATTTAAGCATTTAATGATACAGGACAAAATATGAGCACATTGTTTGACAAAATCGGTGGAGAAGCCGCTGTAAACGCCGCCGTGGATATCTTTTACCGCAAGGTACTGGCCGATGACAGCATCAACCACTTTTTCGAAACCACCGACATGGCAGCACAACACGCCAAGCAGAAATCCTTTCTGACCATGGCTTTCGGCGGCCCCAATAACTACAGCGGCGACGACATGCGCACCGCCCATGCACCACTGGTAGCCAGAGGCCTGAACGAAGACCACTTCAATGCAGTGGCCGGTCACCTCCAATCCACCCTGCAGGAGCTGAAGGTGGCAGACGAGCTGATTGCCGAGGTAATGAACATTGCCGGCAGTACCAGAGACGACGTACTTAACCGCTAGGGTCCCGATATGCCAAGCATTTATTTTAATGGACAGGCTATCGAGTGCGCAGAAAACGAATCAGTGCTGGATGCACTGATTCGCCATAAACTGGACGTACCCTATGCCTGCCAGGCCGGCATCTGCCAGACCTGCATGCTACGCTGCAGTGAAGGCGAGATTCCCGCTGATGCACAAAGCGAGTTGAAACCCAATCTACGAACCCTGGGCTATTTCCTCTCCTGCCAGTGCAAGCCGCAAACCGACATGCATATCGAACTGCCGGACAGCAAGCAGCTGTATGTAAGTGCCCGACTGCTGGACAAAACCGCGCTCTCGCCGACTGTCACCCGACTACGCCTGCAAACCGCCACCCCCATGTATTACCATGCCGGGCAGTTCATCAACCTGAAACGCGATGACGGCGTGATTCGCAGCTACTCACTGGCCAGCCTGCCCAGCGAAGATGCGTTTCTTGAATTACACGTCAAACGTATGCCCGGTGGTGATCTCAGCAACTGGCTGGCGGACCAGTTTGAAGTCAATGACAATATCGACATCGAAGGCCCGGTGGGTGACTGTTTTTATTCATGTGACAGTGCGGATCAACCGATCTTACTGGTTGGTTCCGGCACCGGACTCGCGCCGCTGATTGGTGTTCTGCGGGATGCTCTACATCACGGACACACAGGCCCTGTCAAAATTTATCACGGCGCGTTTAACCAGCAGGAACTGTATCTGCACCAACAGCTGAGCGACATTGCCGCGAAAGCAACGAATGTTGAATACCACAGCATTATTACCGGTGAAATGCCGGAAGAGATCGTGCTCAAGGGACAGGGTTGTGACCAGGCGCTCAGCGACAATCCAGATTTAAAAGGCTGGAAAGTCTATCTGTGCGGTGCACCGGCGATGGTGAAATCATTACAGCAACGGGTTTACCTTGCAGGCGTGGCGATGCAGGATATTCATACCG
>JBFFND010000538.1:0-1512 GCA_041563375.1 Gammaproteobacteria bacterium
AACGCAGTATTGTTTGCATTTTAATGAAGTTTTGCATCAGGCATCCGTTGCAGGAGACACTACAGATTCAGCGGGCGTCGCCTCATCAATTTTGCTCATCAGTAAGCGGCTGGGTGAATCAGAAACCATCAGCGCCTGCTGATAAGCTTGTTGAGCCGCTGGCTTATTTCCCTGGGTCAGCAACACATCACCCTTAAGTTCAAAAACCATTGACTGGAAGCTTGATGGAAAATCTTTATTCAGAATTTCCAGCGCCTTATCTTCCTGCTGCAGACTAAAAAACAGTTTTGCCAGACGAACCTGTGCCAGATACTGTATTTCATCCTGTGTAGCATTGCCTGCAACCCATTCCAGTTGTTGTTGCGCCTGTACAAATTCACCGGCTGCCATATGCTGTTTAGCCAGTAACAGTGCAGCCAGACTGGCATAGGGTGTGTTGGCATAATCCGCCTGCAGCTGGTTCACCCGGGTTTGCTGCTCATGCAATGCTGTGGAGTTCTGGGTGTTGTTCATTACCTGCTGGTAAATAACACTGGCATTGCTCTGGCTAACAATGGTCTGATCCTGGTAATACTGCCAGCCAAAGATCGCGGAAATACCGATGGCAACACCGCCAATGATCATATTGGCATTCTGCTTCCACCAGTCTTTTATTGCTTCAAGTTGTTGTTCTTCCGTTTCGTATTTCATCACTTATCTCGGCATTTGTATGTTTATAGATCAATAGAAATTGTTTGCAGATGGTTGAGTAAATCCTGTTGAGAGACTGTTTGTTGCGGCTTGTCATCACGCAGAAATTTGATGGTTACCGTGTCGCTGGCAATCTCGTCTTCACCAAGAATCAACGCAAGGCTGGCCGCGGATTTGTCGGCCTTCTTCATCTGGCTTTTAAATGAACCGCCACCGCAATTGGTCTGTATGACCAGGTCTGGCAGATCATTTCGAATATTCTCAACCAGCGCAAGCCCTTTAAGCTGCGCCTGCTCTCCCTGTAGTATTACAAATAGATCACAGCTTGCCTGCACCGTTTTCCCGGCATCTTCCAGCAGTGACAGTAATCGTTCAATACCCAGTGCAAATCCCGCTGCCGTAGTGGCTCGACCACCCAGCTGCTCAACCAGGCCATCATACCGCCCACCGGCACACACTGTACCCTGTGCGCCGAGGTCATCGGTGACCCATTCAAATACGGTCTTGCAGTAATAATCCAGCCCGCGGACCAGCCGTGGATTGATACGGTACTCAATACCGGCGGCATCGAGTATGGCTTTAAGTTGCTCGAAATGCTGCCGCGATTCGTCGTCCAGGTAATCCATTAATCTGGGAGCCGCCTCAATCATCGGCTGCATATCAGGGTTTTTACTGTCGAGTACACGCAATGGATTTGTCTGCAGACGTCGCAGTGAATCTTCATCCAGTAGATCCCTGTGCTGACTGAGATAATCCACCAGCACCTGACGGTAGGCACTTCTGGCTTCACTACTGCCCAGGGTGTTAAGTTCAAGACGAATA
>JBFFND010000539.1:0-1463 GCA_041563375.1 Gammaproteobacteria bacterium
AAAGGCCATCCGCTTTCTGCGTCAGGTTGAACAGCAGGATATCCAGATGTTTCCACTGGTGGTCAAGCGCCTGTTACAATGTTATCGCAATCTGTCAAGTTTACCCAGGGCGCTGGCCTATCTGCAGTCGATAGATCACAAGTACCCTGAACTGCCCTTGATGGACCAGCTGGTGCCATTGATTGAAGAGCTACAGGGTAGTCAGGCGGCGATGGAGTACCTGTCTGATGCTGCCACCCGACAGCCCTCGCTGAGCGCGTTAAAAGCACTGGTGGATGCGCAGATCAAACAGCCAGCTGGGCAGCAGCGGGATTACGCGGAAACGATTATTCCCGGGGTGGTCAATGCCATTGTCGCCAGGCA
The DNA here is from genome assembly GCA_041563375.1 of Gammaproteobacteria bacterium. Taxonomy (GTDB): domain Bacteria; phylum Pseudomonadota; class Gammaproteobacteria; order SZUA-229; family SZUA-229; genus SZUA-229. The sequence continues at coordinate 364 of JBFFND010000539.1, forward strand.
CCATGCCTACCAGTGTGTGAAATGTGGTTACACCGCCAATACCCATGTGTGGTTATGTCCTACCTGCCATAGCTGGAGTAGTATGGCGCCAAAAGCTGATTGAGTTCTTAGTTGCTATGTCCGATTGTAAAGTTATTGTTGCCCTTGATTATCCCAGTGAACGTGCCGCCTTCGAGCTAATTGACCAGCTTGAGCCCACACTGTGTCGCCTGAAAGTGGGTAAGGAAATGTTTACCCGACTGGGACCCGCTTTTGTTGAGGCTATTCAGAACAGGGGGTTCGAGGTGTTTCTCGACCTCAAATACCACGATATTCCCAATACCGTCGCCCGTGCCTGCGAAGCGGCCGCGGACCTTGGCGTGTGGATGGTTAATGTGCATGCCGGAGGTGGCCGCCGTATGATGGAAGCCGCAGCCGAGGCACTGGAGAAGCGTCAGAGTGGTGAAAACAGGCCTTACCTGATTGCGGTTACCGTGCTTACCAGTATGTCGGCGGAGGATCTGCAGGAGCTGGGAATCAGTCGAACACCGGCAGAGCAGGCGCTGAGCCTGGCGCGTCTGGCGCAGACCTCCGGGCTTGACGGGGTGGTTTGTTCAGCCCAGGAAGCTGCGGCAATGAAGGCCGCGCTCGGCCAGGAATTTCTACTGGTATCACCGGGTATTCGCCCTGCGGGCAGCTCGGCGGACGATCAGCGCCGTATTATGACGCCACAGGATGCGCTCAGGGCGGGTTCGGATTATCTGGTGATTGGTCGACCCATTACCCAGTCTGACACGCCACTGGCTGTTTTACGTACAATAAATTCAGAAATTTCCGAATTGTTCTAAAGCGTACATTTTTATACGGTAACGACTCCTTCACAAATGGACTGAGGAGTCATCAAATGAAAATGATAAAAGCAATATTGTTTTGCGGCGCACTGCTGATTGCAGGACTGGCACAGGCGGGCAGTGTGAATATTAACCAGGCGGATGCTGCTGTGTTATCCAGTGAGTTGAATGGCATTGGCGAAAAGAAAGCACAGGCAATTATCGACTACCGTACGCAGAATGGACCGTTCAACACAGTTGAAGATCTGCAGAACGTCAAGGGCATCAGCG
>JBFFND010000540.1:0-1425 GCA_041563375.1 Gammaproteobacteria bacterium
AAATAGAATATCAATAGAATAAGACTCTACTCAGGCTGCTCGACAGGCATGACTCACAGGAAACAGAACTATGGCGAATAACCCGGATAATCAATTTACGCACTACACTAAAGTCGCCTGGCGCATTTATACCCTTATAGCCTTACTTATTATGGCGGTACTGGTATTATTTATTGCCCGGGACACGGAGGAAATGCTTTTCTACGGATTTTTAACCCCCGCTGCATTTTATGTTTTTCGGCCAACCAACCGCTATATCAACCGCTTGATCTACAAATTTACGGGCATTTCACAACCCAGTGAACAGGAATAAGCGACGCAATACTCGCTGAATGATGCACGGGTTCAGGCCATGGCTAAAAAGGCACATTAAGACCAATAAATGGTCCTCTGAAATTCACCTGGATAGATGAATCCTGCTCTTCGACCAGGTAATTATATTCAAGCCATCGGTATCCAGCTGTTAAATGAAAATGCTCAAATAGGGTATAGTCAAGCATAAGGTCGAGCTCACTGATGCCCGTCAGGTCAGCGCCAGTACTTACCGCATAGAATATACCCGTATCTAGAAACGGCGTGAGCGGATAGGACGCACCGATTTGCAGGTACAGTTCTATGGTTTTGTCGAGAAAAACGTACATCTGATTTTCGTATATTAAACTGACATCCATGTCTGTCTGAGCCAGGCCAATATAGAAACTTGCCCGTGGCACTTTAACGTCCTCATTCGCACTATTAAGCAGTTCACCTCCAACGAAGCTGACAGATCCACCGAAACTAACTGATGTGTAACTCAGTTCTGTTGCACCAGCAATATCTGCTTCTCCGTGAATCTGCTCGCCATCAATGACTATCAATTTTCCACCGGGTATGGTCTGTGTATAACTACCATCCACCTGGCTAGCACGCAACTTCATTCTGATAGCATTATCTTTAGATACTGGAACAGATGTTTCCAGGGTAGCGAATGAGGCGCTGTCTTTCGAATGAACATCAATAACATTACTTGTGCAGGCACTGAGCAGGCTGACTACACAAGCAACCATAGTCATATATTGAATATATGGTTTACTCCAGTACATAGAATATGCCTCCTGCAGAGCATAATAAAAGCCACTGAGAATTCAGATACTTAACATACACATCAGTGCGATCACGGTATGATGCCGTTGATGCAATCACTTATATAACAGGCCAGGTGATAAAACTATAGATTTATGTCATTATTTAGCCAGAAACGAAAACAGCAGTGGACAGTTATGCCAACAAAAAAGACCTCCATAGACCATAAAAAGCTCGATGAGATTGTGCTAAAGGCCCGCAATGACAGTGAAAAGCGTGGCCACGGATATCGTGAACAGGCCCTCAAGCTCTACCCCTGGATTTGCGGACGCTGTGGACGCGAATTTACACGCAGCAATCTGC
>JBFFND010000541.1:0-1389 GCA_041563375.1 Gammaproteobacteria bacterium
GAGAACATTATTCGCGCCGACCAGGCCGAATTGTACAATGCCAATGCAGTACAATTTGTCCGTGACCTGTTGCGCCTGGATCTCACACTCAACAACGAATACGACACACTGGAAGAGTACAGTCCGCAGAATGAACAACTGTTTCCAGTGCCCGGCGGCGGCGTATCCGCCAGACTGCTGGATCAGCAACGCTGCTTTAATCTCAATAACCTGTCCGCCAGTAATGCCACACTGGCGCAACAGACCATTATCTATCGCAATTTATTGCAGCAGGCAGAAATCGACAGCGCCCTGCACAGCACACTGGTCGACAGCCTGCTGGACTGGCTCGATGATAACGACATCGCCCAACCCATGGGCGCCGAGTTTGATTATTATATCGGCCTGGAACAACCCTACCGTAGCGCCAATCAGTTAATGATAACGCCCACAGAATTACGCATGGTAAAAGGCTACACGCCGGAAATCATCAGTCAACTGCGCCCCTATGTCTGCGTGATACCGGCGATTAACACCGCAATCAATATCAACACCGCCAGTGCTGAAATGCTAGAATCGATTCCAGCACTGGCCGGGCAAGGCGCACAGATCATACAGGACCGTGACGGCAGACCGGACACCACGGAAGATGATGCACCCTTTGCCAGCATGAATGACTTTCAACAATATGCTCAACAGACGCTACAGATACAGAACATTAACACCCAGGGATTACAGGTTTACTCGGAATACTTTATGATGGAGTCCTACACCAATCTCGGTGCTGGAAACATACGACTTTTCAGCCTGATTTACCGTAACCAGGACAATGGCAGCAGTGAAATTATTTACCAGTCACGGGGCACCCTGTAATGCATGAGTTTTTTGTTATTCACTACCGACCCGACTCGACAGATGGTCAGCATTACTGGGCATCCGGTGGTGAGCAACATCCGTCGATCACCCTGGGCAAGAGCGCACCGCAGGAAATGGCCAGCATTGCCCGTGGCAAAAAAGTCAGCCTGCTGATCGATTCACGCTATGCCACGGTGATGTCGGTAAAAGTACCGAGCAAAAATCGCAGCAAGCAGTTGCAGGCCATTCCCTATGCCATGGAAGATCACCTGGCGGAAGATCTGGAAGACATCCATTTTGCCATTGGCAAGGCGGATATGCAGAACCGCATACCGGTGATCGCCATCAAACGCAGCCTGATACAGGATACCCTCGCGCTGTTTTCTACCGCCGGTGTGCATATCGATTATATGAGCGCAGACTGCACTGCACTGCCCATCAGTGACAACACCTGGAGCCTGCTGTTATTTGAGCAAAGTGCGATTATCAGTACCAGCTCGGTGGATGCACAAAGCTGTGAACGTGAAAACCTGGAAGTTATACTACGTGCCCTGC
>JBFFND010000542.1:0-1388 GCA_041563375.1 Gammaproteobacteria bacterium
GCACATTTTCCGGCAGTGTGTTACGGAAGGAAAAGGTCTGTTGACGCTGAAAAGTTTTTGATGTGGCAATCATGGTGGCACCATAAAAACCGTTCATACTGGGTTGAAAGTGCACTATAAATTCACCCGCCTCATTCAGTTCGTTCACCGGCAGGGTCTCTATGTGACCATCCGGGTGCTCGATTTCAAGGCTGACCTGCATATTCTGTAACAGCGCCCGGTGGGCCTCGGTTTGCTGGTCCTGTTCAAACCAGGCGCGCAGTATCAATTCGGGCTGTGGGTTCTGGCGGTTAAGTTCGAACTGGGTGCGTAGTTTAATATCAGTGACAATATAGGCGCGATTATCATCATCGCTGAATAAAATGGTCCATTCACCCACCTGGGGTTTCTGCACCGTAATCATGTCGAAGCTGCTGGATACAAACCAGTTAATATTCGAGCTGTGCTGGCTGGCGCTGTAATTATTGCCGTCCGGTGACTTGAGCTCAATCGCGCTGTTCTGGTTTGTCTTGTTGGCAATAATAGTGACTTCACTGATGCTCTGGTCCACCACAAAACGGTTTTCATGCAGCGGTAACATATTGGGCTGTTTTGTCTGCTCGAAGATTTTACTGAATACCTTGTGTAACACGTCATCACTGGCGGCCAGGGCATAGCGGCCGTTGGTAATATCGGCAATTTGCTGCATTAGTTGCTGGTCTGAGGCTTCGGTAAAGGCGATGCTATACACCTTGATATTGTGCTTGACCAGCTTTGGCAGCAGGTCGTTGAATATCTGCTCGCGTAGCGCCGCGGATTCTGCATCATTACCTACATCGATTTTGCCATCAGACATCAGGATCATAATGGGCTCACGTTGCAGCTGCTGGCTATTCTGCAGCAATTCCAGCCCCTTGCTGAGGGCGGCATGGATATTGGTGTAGGCGCCCTTGTGGGAAATTTTATCGGTGGCCTTGAGTGCCAGTTCCAGTTGTTGCTGGTTTTCCAGCTGATTGAGAAAGGTGATGGGCCAGGCCTGGCTGCTGAAGCTGACTACGCTGGTTCTGTCCTGTTTGCCGAGCAGCTGGATAAACAGTTTGGCAGCCGGTTTGCGCAGCTCGTTGGGGTCAGTGAATTTCATGCTGCCGGAGCTGTCCAGCATCAGTACGCTGTCCAGTGGCGGTTTTTCAGCGGCTTTGTTGCTCGCTTCAGGGCTGCCGGCATCGGCTGTATCCGCTGCCAGCAGCGGGTGTGGGGAGATGAATAGTGCCGCCAGCATCAGTAATGTGCGGCAGATTATGCATGTTGTAGTGTGTTTTCTAATTTTATACGGCACGGCCGATGCCCCGATCTGTCAATTATTCGTTTAGCTAACTGAATTGTCTTAATGCAATTTTTCAGGTAGTTCA
>JBFFND010000543.1:0-1382 GCA_041563375.1 Gammaproteobacteria bacterium
AGTCTATGAACCACAGATTATTGAAGGCTGGATGGTTGTGATTGTGGCGGGAATAGCGCTGGTGATTGATCTGGCAACCGCATTTCTCACCTTCACTATGTCCAAACATAGTATGAATATCCGGGCTGCATTTTTGCACAATGTATCTGATGCGCTGGCCTCTGTGGGTGTTATTGTAGCCGGCACATTGATCCTTCTTTATGAGTGGTACTGGAGTGATGCCTTAATAACATTGCTTATAGCCGCGTATGTTTTGTACCAGGCAGGTACGATGTTACCAAAAACCATCCATATCCTGATGTAGGGAACACCGGAGAGTATTGTTATTAATGATGTCGTCACAGCTATGCAGCAGGTAACAAATGTTATCAATGTTCATCACGTACATGTCTGGCAGCTTGATGAGCATCAGAATGCATTAGAAGCCCATGTTCTGCTTTCTGATTATTCACATCTCGATGAAGTTAAGGATGAATTAAAAGCAGCGTTAGCACAAAAATTCTCAATCGGGCATTCAACACTCGAGTTTGAGATTAAAGAATGTGAATTTAATCAGTGTTAACTTTTTATATCTTTTGCATTCACACGATGACCATTAAATATAAATGCGATATCAAATGATATTTGATATCGCATTTTTTTAATTTAAATTAATTTAAATTCATTGATGTTTCGGATAATGTTTCTGACAGAATATTTCTATTCTCAAACATCGCTTTAAACTCTGCAACTTGCGGCAAATGATCATCCTGGAACAACTCATTCAAATGACCAAATGATTGTGGTTGGTACATCAGTTTGGCTGTAATCGTTATTCCTGATGAATTACTGACAGGAATACGATAAGTAACCGTATCGCTACCATCATCAAAATCACCATCATTATTCGCAGCACCAAAAACGGCTACGTCGTTGGGTGCATTTTGCTTGATAAATCCACTGGGTGGAATACGGTTATCCTTCAAGTATTGCGCTCCACGTAACAAGGCGTGATTCACATTACCATCAGTATCTCCCATGATGGGCTCATATACCTGAACCTGGTCTGCCGATGTTATGACATCATAGTGCGGCTCATAGGTTGTAAAGTCTTCATCAACTGCAACACCCTGAATACTGCCATCGCCATTCATAGCACCCGACTCAAATATCGTTGTACCATTTTGTTTGACTTCAAAGTAAATCCAGGCACGTCGTGACGGATAAGCGGTTGGCAACTTATGGCCCGTATTATTCGTTACTCGAATATTCGCAGTTAACTCCCCGTTATTAACATTTGCTGATATCACTTCAATATCTGCAGAGGTTTCAAGGAAAGCACGGGTATTTACAATACGCTGATCAAAGGCAGATGATGGTGCTCTAACACCTAATGCCTCACG
>JBFFND010000544.1:0-1368 GCA_041563375.1 Gammaproteobacteria bacterium
GTCGGCTGAGGCGGTAATTCAGGGGTGTGTCCAGGGTCATAGACGTCATGCTGCAAATTCAGGGTTTGAGTGGATAAAACAGTATATCAACCGGTTCATTATGATACAGGCAATGGTCCAGTGGTTTCCAGCCGCGTTTACGATAAAACCCGGCCTGGTCCGGGGTAAACAGGTATAGCCGCTCGGCATCGCCCTGTGCTGCCAGATCTATACAGCGGTGGATCAGTTCTGTGGCTATTCCCTGCTGGCGAGAGGAAGGGCGGACATAGACACTGGCCAGCCAGGGGCCAAGTTCGGTATGGGTTTCCATGTCGCATTCCACCACACTGGCAGAACCCACCGGCTGCCCCTGCTGTGTAGCCAGCAGGCAAAACGGCACCTCGGGGCTGTTATTGTAGCTGGAGTAAAGACGAACCCGTGACTCGACACTGTGATGTGGACTGAGATGGTGCCACTGTGCCTGATGCCAGCGAGCAATGGTTTCAATGTGCTGCGGCTGTTCTCCGAGATAGCTGAAATGGGTTGTCGGCATCGGTTTAAACTCATCTCCTGAGAAGCAAACTGCTGGAAAAAGGTCTATTCTTGTAAATGGTATTGTTTGTATGCAAGGGGTGTGTCAAAGCGTCTGCGAATGGCCAGCCAGTCGCAGACCCGCTGTGCAGTACATACCAATCCTGTGGATAAAACGTTCTCGACATGGGCACTGCAGGATGATTGAAAAATTAACACAGCTTCAGGTGAGAAAACAGTATGAGCGTGAATAATAGAATTCTGATTGTCGATGACACGCCGTCGATTCATGAGGATTTTCGTAAAATCCTCGCGTCATCGTCGGATAGCATGGGCAAGGATTTGCAGGAGATGGCGGAGAGTCTGTTTGGCGACAGTGGTGAGGGACCACTAGACAAGTGCATGGAGTATGAAATCCACTCTGCCTATCAGGGGGAAGAAGCCCTGCAGATGATTGAGAAAGCAGAGCAGGAAGGCAAGGGGTATGCGCTTATATTTATGGATGTACGGATGCCACCTGGGCTTGATGGCGTGAAAACCATTAAAAAGATCTGGCAACAGTATCCCTGTATGGAAATCGTTATTTGTACCGCCTACTCTGATTATTCCTGGTCGGACATCGTTGATATGCTGGGGCCATCGGATCATCTACTGGTATTGAAGAAACCGTTTGATGCAGACGAGGCGCAGCAGATGGCCTTGTCGCTAACGCGCAGGGCAGGTAACGCAAAAAAACAGCGCCAGCATTTGTCAGCGCTGCAGCAGAACCTGGATAACTGTTACCAGAGTGTTGATCAGCTCAAACAGCAGATCGAGAAAATTTCATAAGGAGTATGGTTGTCGTGCAGGAATGGCGTA
>JBFFND010000545.1:0-1365 GCA_041563375.1 Gammaproteobacteria bacterium
GCAGTGCAATGGCAAACTCGATTATCACAAGCAGAGCAGTGAGCTGGTGTGTGAAACCTGTCAGCTTGCCTATCCGGTCAATGACGGCATTCCGGTGATGCTGGTGGAAGAGGCGCGTAAGCTGGATCAGAAAGCTTAGGCGCCAGTCGTAGGCACACATTTTTGTCGGTAGTTTAATCTGCCGCTTTACTCCTTTTTAAAAAGATAAAGCTATGTCAGCTCGTCATATTGTTATCCCCGCACGTTATGCCTCGTCACGTTTTCCCGGCAAGCCGCTGTTTGAAATTAACGGCAAAACCATGCTCGAACATGTCTACCATGTTGCCAGCCAGGCAAGTGCCGACAGCGTGGTGATTGCCACCGATGACCAGCGAATTATGGATGTAGCACAGGGTTTTTGTGAGCAGGTACTAATGACCTCTGCCGATCACCAGTCAGGCACCGATCGACTGGCCGAAGTCTGTGAGCTGATGCAGTGGCAGGAAGACGACATAGTGGTGAATCTGCAGGGTGATGAACCCCTGACACCGCCGCAGCTGTTACACCAGGTGGCGGATAACCTGCATCGATATCCTGAGGCAAGCATTGCCACACTCACCACACCGATTCATGAACTGCATGATGTCAGTGATCCCAATATCGTCAAGGTGGTGGCTGATATTAATGGCTATGCACTGTATTTCAGTCGCGCCGCCATACCTTTCAATCGGGATGCACAGACGGCGATGCAACATAACAGTTATCACCGGCATCTGGGTATTTATGCCTACCGTGTCAGCTTCCTTAATGCGTATCATAAAATGCCCCAGTGCGAGCTGGAGATACTGGAAAAACTGGAACAGTTACGTGCTATGTATCATGGTTATAAAATTCACACGCAACAGGCAATGACTTTACCCGGGCCGGGTATTGATACCCCTGAAGATTTAGAGAAAGTCCATCAACTGCTGGTAAACACGCTTCATGACTAACACGCATCAATTTTTTGTTACCTGTGCTAAAGGCTTTGAAGACCTGTTGAAACAGGAGCTGGAGCAACTCTCAATTGAAAATGTCGAACTGAAGCATTCCGGCGTGAGTTTTAGCGGCGAACTGGAACAGGCCTATAAAGTCTGCCTGTGGTCGCGTCTCGCCAGTCGGGTACTGCTACAACTCAAACAGTTTGCTGCAGAATCAGATGATGCGCTGTATAAGGGAATTCAGACCATTAACTGGCCACAGCATGTGGATATGAATGGCACACTGGCAGTGAACTGTACGCTCAATCGTTCGGCCATCACCAATTCGCATTATGCCGCGCTGAAAACCAAGGATGCGATTGTCGATCAGTTCAATGAACTCTATGAAACCCGGCCCTCGGTTGAA
>JBFFND010000546.1:0-1363 GCA_041563375.1 Gammaproteobacteria bacterium
ATTTATGAATAAATCTCTACACGGCCTTTATGTGATTACCGACCAGCAACTGATGCCGGCCGAGCGCTTTTACGGCATGGCCGAAGCAGCGCTGTCGGCCGGTGCACGACTGATCCAGTACCGCGACAAAAGCCGGGATACAGACAAGCGACTGAAGCAGGCACGGCAACTGCGCCGCCTGTGCAATCAGTACAATGCACTGCTGATAATCAATGACGATATAGAACTGACGATAAAAAGCGAAGCCGACGGTATACATATCGGCAGGGATGACGCGCCTCTGGGTGAGGTGCGCAACCAGCTGGGAACAGATCATATTATTGGTGTCAGCTGTTATAACGACAGCGCCCTGGCACAGCGGGCCATTGAGGATGGTGCGGATTACATTGCCTTTGGCAGTTTTTTCGGCTCACAGATCAAACCCGATGCACCCCGCGCCAGCACGCAGTTAATTGCACAGATTAAATCCACGCATAGCACACCGGTGTGCTGTATCGGCGGAATTAACCGCGAAAACTGTGGCGACCTGGTCAGCCAGGGTGCGGATATGCTGGCGGTGATCAGCGATGTATTTGCCGCCGCAGATGACAAAGAAATAAAACAACGCTGTGAGGCATTTATCCAGCAGCTTGCCCGGCACTCAGCTGATTCCACAAAATAAGTTTCGCCCGTAAACACGGCGCTGTGGACACGGCGCAACAACGAAGTTTTCAATAAACGCTAATTCGTTTAGCCTGGACCAGACTACAGGCTGCCTTCCGCCCCGGCTGAGATAATCGAATAGATATTATTACGCACCTTTGTGCCCAGGCTCTGCAGCTCTTTCGGCAGACTGGCATCGTCCATGGTTTTATCCATATTCAACGTAATCAGCCAGGTCTGGCCTTTATCGTCAAGCACCAGGGAAATACGGCAGGGCAGATAACCGGCGAAGGCCATACTGTGCCGGACCATCTGTGCCGCGATCATTGCATCGCAGAACTGGAATATTTCCATGCGATTGGATTTTCCGCCCATTGCCGCCACCTGCTCGGACAATGGCATATGCCCGACCAGTTTAAAATTAAGCAAATTAGCGCGCAGCTTCATCGAATCAATCGCATCATCCGCAGAGACATCATCAGCCACCCTGCACTTGATCATATTCATCACATCTTCCTGACATTGCGTCGACAGCTCAAACTTTTCTGCGGCCTGAACATTTAAACCAAGACCCAGACACAACAGGCAACCAACAAGTAGATTTTTCATATAACCTCCATATAACCATGGAATTGTGATTGATAAACATTAACCACAAAATGACAAACATCATTTGTTCAAGATATCACATCACAACCAGCAGTTAAAAAAGACCGCTTAA
>JBFFND010000547.1:0-1358 GCA_041563375.1 Gammaproteobacteria bacterium
ATCGGCTTTGGCCTGTACAGTGCACAAAGCCTGGTACTGTTGGTCAGCGGCGAGTATATTCTCAATCGTGCGCCGCTGCATGCCATCACCATTGGCTTTATCAGCTCGATGCTGATTGCCATGGCTTCACGGGTCACACTGGGGCATTCCGGTCGGTCGCTGATGCTGGACAGACTAAGCTGGCTGCTGTTCCTCGGCCTGCAACTCGCTGCGCTATCCCGCCTGCTGGCAGATGTACAATTCCAGCAGGCAGATCTCAATGGCCTGTTTAATCTACTGGCTGTCGGACTGTGGCTGGTCTGTGTGTCGACCTGGTTAGCCCGCTACGCCCCCATGTACCTGCGTAAGCGTGTAGATGGTAACCCCGGTTAAACGGCTGCTTCACTGTCCCCGTAAATAATATGTGTGTATTGCAACAGCGGGTTTTGCTAAATTGAAAGCAGCTGCGGATGATACTTTTGCAATGTAAACACCACATCTCACTATCTGGCTAACAACATCATGAACATGCGTCTGTTTAAACACCCGGTTTTTATTATTTTCTGCCTGTTTATTGCCGGTTATTTTTTTATTCAGCAATACGTTGAACAGCAGTTATCCGACGAGCCCGTGGTACTGACACGGGCAAACCCACCTTCTATTATCATGTACAGTTCACAAAGCTGTATGTATTGCCATATTGCCAAACAGTTTTTTGCCAAACACAACTTGCCCTATACCGAATACGACATTGATAACTCACTGGAAAACCGTGATACCTTTGCCATACTCGGCGGCCGAGGCACACCCTTACTGATTGTAAATAAACAAATTATTCATGGTTACGATGAACGGCTGATACGCGAAGCGCTGTAAAAACCCGCATATTTCCGCACTAAAGTGCAGGAGCACTTTGAACGAGCGAATGCTCGACCCGAAGGGTGGAGCACAGGACGTGCGGAATAAATGAACGCTAATAAACGCAAATATTATTTAAGGTTATTTTCCCCTCCCTTGAGGGAGAGGGAATTATAATATTTAGAAACATTTGCGTATATTTGCGTGCATTGGCGGACTTGAAATGTTCTTTTTGACTAACGACGCCCGACTAACGACTAATGACATCTAAATACCGCACATCCTGTACATAACCGCTGCCGGCATCCCTGCCTCTCGCGGAATACCGTACATCCTGTACATAACCGCTGCCGGCGTCCTGCCTCTCGCTAAATACCGCACGTCCTGTGCATAAAAAAGCCCGTAGCTGGAAACAGCTACGGGCTTTTTTCGATTATGTAATATCAGCCGATCAGACAGGTGTTACATTAACCGCCTGTGGACCTTTCTGACCCTGTTCTACTTCAAACTCAACCTGCTGA
>JBFFND010000548.1:0-1332 GCA_041563375.1 Gammaproteobacteria bacterium
AGGTGCAGCCTATGGCATGTCACAAATACAAGTCATTATAAGAATACTTCTTCCCCAGATGGTTCGCCACGCCATACCCGGCTTCGGCAACAACTGGCTGGTGCTCACAAAAGCTACAGCGCTCGTCTCTATCATCGGGTTAGACGACATGGTCCGCAAAGCCTCGCTTGCTGCCGGTTCCACACGAATGCCTTTTACTTTTTATGCCGTTGTGGCATTTAATTACCTTATAATCACAACAGTCTCTATCTACCTGCTGCAATGGTTGGAGAAAAAATACAGTTTGGGGGTCATAAAGAACTGATATGAACTTCTCCTTAATCTTAGAAAATATTGATGTTTATTTCGGTGGTGTCTGGATCACCCTCGAACTGGTAAGTCTCTCACTGATATTTGGCTTTTTTATTGCTATTGCTTTAGCTGTATTGCTCACAATCAGTAATAACCCTCTAGTCACCCTACCAATACGAGCGTTCGTCTATTTCTTTCGCGGTACGCCTCTGCTTATCCAAATGTTTCTTGTTTACTACGGCATGGGGCAATTTGAAGCGATTAAAGATACCTTTATCTGGGACCTGTTTAAAGAAGCGCACTTCTGCGCCCTGTTCACCTTTGCTCTTAATACCGGTGCCTACACGACAGAAATTTTTCGAGGCTCAATAGTCAATACACCACTTGGTGAAATCGAGGCTGCTAAAGCTGCCGGGATGTCAAAGCCGTTAATGTTCAGGCGAATCATCCTGCCAAGTGCTCTACGGCGCGCCCTACCAGCCTATGGAAATGAAATGATTTTCATGCTTCACGGTACCGCTCTGGCCAGCGTTATCACCATTGTCGATATAACCGGCGCCGCGCGTATAATCAATTCACGGTTTTACAGCCCTTACGAAGCATTTCTGACTGCCGCTGCATTTTATATGGTTATTACCTTCACTATGGTCTGGGGATTGAAAAAGCTGGAATACAAATGGTTGGCTCATCTAAGAAGGGACAGCGACACAGCCTGAGCACTCTTGATTATACATCAAATCGAACCGGGTCAGTCGACAATTGCTAACGCTCTAACCGGCGCCCCGTCCGCATCAGCAAGGTTTAAAGGCAGGCAAAAAAATTCGCATAACGGTGTTGGAATATTTGACAGGTTCTTCAGGTTTTCGACTATTAGCAGCTCTTTAGCAAACAGTATTCTGTGAATTGAAAAATCTTTCGATTTCATCATGTCTGCAGACATTACATCCAACCCGATCCCCTTGAGTGAAAACTGGGTCAACCACTTTGCAGCTTTCTCATCCAGAACAGGAAAATCACCAAAATACTCCGGTGTTGCCCAAT
>JBFFND010000549.1:0-1307 GCA_041563375.1 Gammaproteobacteria bacterium
CAAATATGGGTGAACAGAGTGAGTCGCTACAAAATAACAACATCTACACATTTGCGTTCATTAGCGGCTTTCGCGTTGTTCGCGTTAAATCTTTTAACAAACGATTATTTACGCACCAAACTAGCTACCCGGCCAGATAAATTCAAGCCGGATGCCACTGGGTTCAAAACACATCATATGCTGTGCCGGGCCCTCCCTGAGCTGTTCAGGGGGGAACTCGATATGAACGGCCTGTTCCAGCAGGCGCCGGTAGATTTCATGCAATGCATCCTTGCTCTCTACCTGTAACGCAAGATGGTGCAAACCGATATTGGTTTCCTTATTGAAAAGCTGTACGGTTGACTGGTCTGCCGATAATTGCGTCGCCCAGAGGCTCAGCATAACCGTGCCATCACTGACAAAAATTGCCGGATAACTGTCGTCTCGCCTAACCTCCTGCCAACCTAGCAGGTCGATAAAAAAATGAGCTGTATCGTCCAGCCGGTTCACCGTCAGGCCGACATGGTGTACGCCACTGGTCAGCACCTTGTATGTTGACTGCATGATCAATTCCTTCTGTTCCAGAGTACAACGATAATCTCAACTATTTTACGGCCAGATAAATACCCGCAATAAAGCTGATAGCACCACCAATGTACAGCATCATCACCTTGTCCGGCTCGGCGCCGGTGAGTGCTTGATTGATATTGGCGCCAATGGAACTGGACATATCATAACCCCAGAATGCAAGACCAATACCCAGTACGATGAGCACAATACCCGTTAGTTTAATGGATGTATTAGACATAATGGTTCCCTCGCTTTTGAAAAGTTGATTGATTACAAACCGATTCAAATTGACCACTGATTAAGCCGAGTCGATTTTGAATAACACATTCTGCTTAACCGCTGGTACTTATGATTACTTTTACAAAAATTAACCGGATACCGATTAGAAACTGAAATACAGTAAATGCTCCTGGTTCTGCTCAACTTCCTGACCAAAGCTGATCACACCCTCACCCTGCAGTGGCACTTCCTGGTGGCGTAAAAAAAACGGGCTTTTATCCCCTACTTTAATATAGGTACCATTAGTGCTCTCATCGACCAGAAAGAAAACACCCTGACGGTTTTCTATGCGCGCGTGCTGGCGGGAGGCATAGGTTGAGGCAACCAGTTGGTCGCATTGCGCACCACGGCCGAAAGTATAGGCCGGCATGCCAGGCCGAAGCACATGTTTGTATTGCTGGTACTGCAGGGTCAGCGGCTTGTCGCTGATCAGATCCAGGCTGTGGCTGATAACGGTCGGCATAACCTGGGTGTCCGCC
>JBFFND010000550.1:0-1257 GCA_041563375.1 Gammaproteobacteria bacterium
CTGCAATACACCTGGTACAATCGTGCCGAGCTGGTCAAAATAAATGAGCTGCGTCCCTGGCTGGAACAGGCCTGTGAGCTGGCGCAGTGCAAGCTGCCACAGGCACGGGATCCCTCGCAGTTCCTGCTGAGCAGTAAAAACATTTTTACCCACCCCAACGAAAAAAATGCACTGATGGTCTCCGCCACCATTATCAACCAGGCCGACTTCGCCCAGGCTTATCCACTGGTCGAACTGCGCTTTGCCAATGTGCGCGGCCAGACCATTGCCGCGCGCCGCTTCAGCGCCGAAGAATACCTGGGCATAGACGCGCAACATATCAGCCAGATTCCGGCGCACACGCCAATCAGCTTTAACCTGGAAATTGTCGACCCGGGTGAGGAAATGATCAGCTACGAATTTGAATTTCTGTAGCCAGCCAGCCTGAAGCCCTCGTTTTCCAGGCGCACATTTCTCACCGCGTCACCGGCAGCAACACAGCAATCGGCCACTTCAAGCCTTCCCGCCCTGACAACAAAAAACCATACCGGGCACAACATTGCCTGTATGACGGTTTTTTGTGCGGACATAAACCGGACATATCCGGACATGAATGGACACAAGCGAGCTTTTCACTGCCCCGTTTATGTCATTTTTTGCCCGAAATATCAGTATTTTACGAAAAACGGACATGTTATGTCCTTATTAGCCAGAGCTTATTTATAGAAGCCGTCCACTTCAGGTAGCATCTAACAAACACTGAGCAGAATATCTGTGATGCAGTTAGAAACCCGGTTTAGTCAGTTAATGACGGACAGATACACTACAGGCCAATACGGAATGAACCAGGACAAGCTCCCCCCAGAGCCATTCAATGTTCTCATCATCGACGATGATACGGCGATCGCCAGTTATTTTAGCGACCTGCTGGAATCCAGGGGCTACCAGACCACCACATTTAACGACAGTGTTGAAGCCCTGCAACATTGTGAATCTCGACTGGACGACTACGACCTGATCATTTCCGATGTCTGCATGCCAGAATTGCCCGGGGATCAACTGGCATTGCAACTGCTGAAACTTAACCCGAACAAGCCGATTATTTTATGCAGTGGCTACACCGACCACACCAGTAGCCAGCAACTCAAACAGATCGGCATCCGGTATTTTATGGAAAAGCCGGTGGATCGAGGCCGGCTGTTTAAAATCATTGATGAACTACAATCAAATACAACCCATTAATAATAATTAAAAGCATGGCAGTGGAGTAAACAGGAA
>JBFFND010000551.1:0-1227 GCA_041563375.1 Gammaproteobacteria bacterium
ACTGGATGAAGGCGGTAATATTATGATGCAGAAATCATTTGAATTTGCCGAAGCAGACAGCATGAACCAGGGCGAAGCCACAGATGCGGACGCTACGACTACAATGGAGTAAATGAAGTCAATCTGCTTAAAGTAGAGTCGGCTATGCAGCGCATGGATGTGCAGTTATTTTCAGTCATCTGTATGATAGAAAATAGCGGAAACACAAATCAAATTTTAACTTTTGAATCTGAAAATTTTGGCATGAAATGATTCAGAGATTTCAATGAGAGAAAAAGCAGTATGAGTGAAGAAAAGACCCTGATGGACTTTGTCAAAGAAGCAAAGTCGCAGATTGAAGAAGTGGACGTGTCCGAGGTGGTTAATCTGCTGGATGAAGGTTACCAGGTGCTGGACGTGCGTGAGCCTGCCGAGTTTTTATCTGGCGCTATTGATGGTGCGCACAATGTGCCACGGGGTATACTGGAAGCCGCCTGTGATCATCAGTATCCCGGGCATCGTGCTGAAATGCTGGATCGTGACAAGAAATGGCTGTTGTTCTGTGCCACCTCGGGTCGTTCTGCAATGGCGACTGCAGTGATGCAGCAGATGGGTTTCAAGAACGTGAAAAATATTAATGGTGGCATGGCTGCATGGAAGTCCGCGGAAATGCAGGTGGTGATTCCGCCGCATCATTAAAGTTAATCTTTTGTAAGTCCGCAAATGAACGCGAATAAACGCAAATATAGATAGTTGTTAGAATGGCCGGGTGTGTAGTGTAAGGTAACGTGAGTCAAAATAGTTTTGCTCTCGCGTAGGGTGGATCAAGCAACGCGGATCCACCGAGTATGATGCAGGCTGTTCGCTATATCACTACTGCAGTGTGCAATGCATTATAAAAAAATGGTGCTTACAACTGACTGCGTAACTGTTCGATAACGCCCCGGGTCTCGGGGCGTTTTTTTCGCCAGATATAGAATGATTCCGCCGCCTGTTCAACCAGCATGCCCAGCCCGTCATAACAATACGCTGCACCCTGTTGCGCAGCCCAGTTGAGAAAGGCGGTGGGCTGTGCGCCGTACATCATGTCATAGGCGCAGGCCTCTGCGGCAAACAGCTGTTCGGGCAGGGGTGGTAGTTCACCCGCCAGACTGGCCGAGGTGCCATTAATCACCAGGTCAAATTGCTGTCCAGCCAGCGCATCGAAACTGCTGGCGCTGATCGCGCCGAAGCTGGCAAAGTCATGTG
>JBFFND010000552.1:0-1182 GCA_041563375.1 Gammaproteobacteria bacterium
CAGACGAGGTCCAGCCACCGATAATCGTAGAATTGCAAGATGCCTCTGCTTCGCCAATGGTAAGTTGACCACGTTCTCCTGTAATGTATCTTTCAATTCATGCAGGCCTGCGAATTCAAGCAGTCTGACAACCAGATCCTGCTGTTGAGCCGCTGTCAGATTTGAACGCTCAGGGAGATTACTGACTATGTTTTCCTGCACACTGTTCATCATCAATTTAGCACTTTGTGCCACCATCGATGGTCGATTATCATCGCTGAGCTTCTCTCCAAGAAACTCGACATCACCCCAGCTATGAAACCCAGGGTTGGCATCATTTAATCCTGACAGCGAGCGCAGCAAGGTTGACTTACCCGTGCCACCTGGCCCCATAAGTACAAACACACCCTGGTCTAACAGGCGAATATTAATGTCACTCAGAATAACTTTTTTTCCGAATGCCACACCGTAGTTATTCACTAGTAAAATTTCACTTTGCGGATTAGCTTGCGTGACCGTTGCCATGTGATTACAACTCCTATCGGCGCAAGCCAGGATCAAGCACAGACAGCAGCGCCATCATAAGCACCTTTATATCCTGTTTGTTTCTGGCATCAACTTCGAAAATAGGCACGCGCTTATCAAGTTCTGCCAGACGTTTCTGATGTGTATACAGTCCCGGCCTTGGACTTATGTCCATTCTGCTGATACCGATTACAACGGCATTTTTTTCTATGAAGGATTCAAACGCATTAAGAAAAAACTCGATATCAGCTAACGGATCATCACTGGCATTGTCAATCATCAATACCAGACCAACACCGCCAATTGTGAGGATGTCCCACATAAAACTGAATCGTTCCTGCCCGGGTGTTCCGTATAAGTGCACCTTGCCGCCGCCCTCCAGGTCTAGTACACCGTAATCCATGGCCACTGTGGTATTGGCCTTACGCATGACAACGTCGTCTGTTGCTGCAGCTTCTGTTGTCACCACAGGAATATCGCTGATGGTTGCAATGGCGGTTGTTTTTCCCGCACCGACAGGGCCGGTAAAAATTATTTTATGTTCCATGCCAGCCCCTGGTTACATGCGTGCAATTTTTTCCATCAACAAACCCAGTAAAGCCTGGTTGCGATGAGGTTTAAGGAGTGGTTCTGATGGCGTGCGATTTAATGCTCTCGCCAGTCCCGCACAACGTGCGG
>JBFFND010000553.1:0-1169 GCA_041563375.1 Gammaproteobacteria bacterium
CCGCATATGCGGGTTGAAGCCTGAGGAATAACCACCGGCCGTGTCTGAATTTGATCTGATCAAACGTTATTTCAAATCTTCAGCACAGCAACGTGATGATGTCATTCTGGGCATCGGAGATGACTGTGCGTTACTCTCACCACCGGCGGGTAAATTGCTTGCATACAGTACCGATACTTTAATTGCCGGGGTGCATTTTCCACAACAGACTGCGGCAGCTGATATCGGTTATAAATCACTGGCGGTCAACCTGAGTGACCTGGCAGCGATGGGTGCTGAACCGGCCTGGGTCAGTCTGGCGATCAGTCTCCCATCAGCCAGTGAATCCTGGCTGGAGCAGTTTATGCAGGGCTTTAACCAGCTGGCCAGACAGTACAATCTGTCGCTGGTTGGTGGCGATACCACCCGCGGGCCTTTAAGCATTACCGTGGGTGTCACCGGTTTTGTCGATGAAGCCCACAGTTTCAAACGCAGTAATGCAAGGGCAGATGATGCGGTATTTGTTAGCGGCACGCTTGCCGATGCACGACTGGGCTTACAACTTCTACTGCAGGATAATGCAGATTCCGATTGTGTTCAGGCCGACAGGCAATTCCTGCTTGATCGCCTGAATCGACCCACACCACGTCTTGATGTTGCCCGTGTATTAAGTGCCTATCCGATCGCGGCGATTGATCTGTCTGATGGTTTGCTGGCTGACCTGGGGCATATCTGTGATGCCAGTCAGCTGGGTGCACGAGTCAAACTTGAGCAGATTCCATTATCTACGGCCGCCCATAACCAGATGCATAACCGTATCGACTGGTCATTGGTACTCAATGCCGGTGATGATTATGAACTATGCTTTAGTTGCAAGCCTGAGCATATTGCCAGCATACAGAAGAGCATGGACGAACATCAGATACAGATCACACAGATCGGTGAAATAACGGCGGAGCCTGGCATTAAGTGTGAACTGGATGGCCAGCTGTTCTCACTGGACAACGTATCAGGCTATGATCATTTCAGCCAACAAACATAATTTCATGACAAATCATACAAGTAACAATAAATCCGCTAAAAATTCTGTCAAGGTTCCCTTCAGTTATCTGAAAAACCCGTTGCACTTTTTATCACTGGGTTTCGGTTCCGGTTTAATGCCCAAGGCACCGGGTACCTTTGGCACACTC
>JBFFND010000554.1:0-1164 GCA_041563375.1 Gammaproteobacteria bacterium
AACTTAAATGGCGTTGCCGCAGGGGCATGCTGGAACTGGATATTCTGTTTAACCAGTTTCTCGACCGGCAGTATGCTGATATCAGCAACGCGGAAAAAAACACCTTCGATCAACTCCTCGATTACCCGGACCAGTTATTGTTTGATCTGTTACTCGGTCACCAGACATCCTCAGACCCTTATGTCACACAACTCATCCAGCGTATCCGCCAGTCCGTGCAAAACACCTAATCATCACGCCGCTAACCACGCTGATGTTGGACACTATGCAAGCCAGTTATTAATCAGGCTGAAACCTTCCTTGATCTATCGGAATCTGCTGTTGCTGATCGCTTCTATATCTTTACTGGCGATTCTTATTAGCGAAATTGCTCTGGTTTTTCAGTTATTGCTGGTACTTTTTTTAATGCTGTTATTAAAACATGCCTGGGCCGGTAATCGGGCACTTGAGCTGCACTGCAATGCTCAGGGTGAGTGGCAAGTGCTCAGCAAACAACAAAAATGGCGGGCACAACTGCTGGCAGGTTCTGTGGTGACGCCGTTATTTGCTGCTCTGCAGTTTAAACTTGAAGGAGCAGGGCATTGCCCGGTAGTGATTTTTCGTGACAGCCTGGCTCACGATGATTTTCGGCGACTGCGTGTACGTTTAAAAGTTGAGGGAATCCGGCCATTGCAACGTGATACACTCGGCTGATGAGTTCAAGTAATCACACAAAATTCCTGCAGCTTGTGCGCCGTACCAGTCAGTACGGTTGTGAAGATGTGCTGGCAAAAGATTTTGTCAGCCTGATGGATATGTATGAAGAAAACTTTATCAAGTTGCGCAAACTGATCCCGCATCTGGAGCAGATTGAAAGCACGAGTATCTCATCGGTGCCTGGCCATCTGGATCTGCATCTAAGAATTATCGAACGCAGTCGTTATACTACCACGCTGATGCTCAGCTACTGTTTTGAAAAGCAGCAGGCATTGCAGATGGAGCCCAACCTGAAAATTCGGGTGTACCACGATGCCGGGTTGGCCGAGGTTATGTCAGGGCGCCTGCACCACGGGCGTCTGGTGCTGGAGCATCTGCCGTCAGATGCGTTGAAACAGAAGTGGCAGCTCAACCGTTTCCTGTCGAAATGGCTTAAATACTGCCTGCGTCAGCGTCATGGCTTCAGTG
>JBFFND010000555.1:0-1161 GCA_041563375.1 Gammaproteobacteria bacterium
CCATGTGGTGGCCGGCGCTGAAAAGATCGAGGTAATACTTGACGACGGCCGCCAGCTGCCCGGCACCATTCTCGGACTGGATGCGGATACCGACCTGGCGGTACTCACCGCCGGTATTGAATCGGTGCCACCCGTGCCCATTGCCGACAGCGAGCAGATACGCGTGGGCGATATCGCACTGGCCATCGGCAACCCCTTCGGCATCGGCCAGACCGTCACCCAGGGCATTATCAGCGCCACCGGCCGTGACCGGGTGGGCCTTAATACCTATGAAAATTTTATTCAGACCGATGCCGCGATCAATCCAGGAAACTCCGGTGGCGCACTGATTAACTCCAGCGGCGAAATCGTCGGCATTAACTCCGCCATCTACAGCCAGACCGGCAGCTATCTGGGCATCAGCTTTGCGATTCCGATTGACCTGGTGCTGGATGTGGTACAGCAAATTATCAAAAATGGTGAAGTGATACGTGGCTGGCTGGGGGTTGAAGGGGTGGATTTGAACAGCCAGATACTTGAGCATGTCGGCCTCAGCAATTTGCAGGGGGTACTGATTACCGATGTCTTCGATCGCGGCCCGGCCGAACAGGCAGGCATTCGAGTCGGCGACATCATCACCCACATCAACCGGCATCCGATTCGCGACACCCGCGATGTGCTGGATGAAGTTGCCCAGGGCAAGCCGGGAGACGAGATAAGCATCAGCGGTATTCGCGAACAACAGAGCTTTGTGACCCAGGCCACCCTGGGACAACGCCCGGCGTTCTAGTAAGGGCTTTACGCTAAATCAGAAGCAAAAGAAAACGCAAATGAACGCGAACAACGCAAATAGACGCTATCGAAGCTTTATATGTGCAAATTCTAGCGTTCATTAGCGAACTTTAATGACTAACAGATCCGCCGGATATCCGTACAAACATGCCAGGTGTCAGCGTGGGTGGCCAGTGAACACATCTGATTTAAAAGAAAATGCACTAAAGTGCAGGAGCACTTTAGAACGTGCGAATGCACGGCCCGAAGGGTGGAGCACAGGATGTGCGGAATAGATAACAGCTCCTGCGCATCCATGCACGTCAACGCGATTAAAGCTTTATTATGTAGCTTTAGCGCTCATTCACGGCTTTCGCGCTGTTCGCGTTAATCTTTGATAACAGCAAAAAG
>JBFFND010000556.1:0-1132 GCA_041563375.1 Gammaproteobacteria bacterium
GGTGCTGGGTGAAGAAGAGGCGGTGGTGGCGGTGGTACATGCCGCTGGCCTCACTGATGAAATTGCCCGGCGTGCCTGGTGGTGCATGCCCACCACCGATAATGCGCGGCGCATGCTGGAAAAGCAGGCGGTGGTGGAAGGCAAAATGGGGCCGGTTCTGGCGGAGTTCCTGATTGAACACCTGCCGTTTGAAGAGGATCCCCTGGCAATGATTGATAGTGTCAGGGCCGCCTTGCAGCCGGGGCTGGTGACCGAAGAGCTGCGTCAGAGCCTGTGGCAGAAGGCACGGCAGAAAGGCGCCTATTATGTGGGTTTTCTGCAGGCCATGCCCGATGACCTGCCCGGGGATGCCGCACCCCATGCCAGTTTTGAACATTACAAAGAGGTGCTGACACCACTGCTTGATAAAGGCAATGCCGCCGCGGCACTATTGCTTAAGGTGATGTCGGCCGCCGGGCAGAACTATCTGAACACCATTGATGCCGCGCTGAAACGACCCAGCGACCAGAATGTGGTGGTGGCGCTGTTTATGACCATTGAACGCTATTTCGCGGATATCTGTCCGGGCTTTGTCAACCGCCGTGATATCCAGCTGATTATTGACGAGGCCAGTCAGCGCTGTGCCGAGTGCGATGAATCGCTGGCGGACATCAAGGCGCTTCTGCCGGATGCCGAACCTTACCTGCATGCGATGATGGTATTGTCAGGATATTGCGAGGAATTAACCTACCCGGTGTTCGGCCAGACCGATGCCATCGGCTCGGTGATGCGCAAACGCATCAAGCACCTCACCGACCCGATTAAAGCGTACACCCAGCAACTGCGAAGCTGACCGCTGCGCTGGCCGCAGAGACTCGAATTTGCAGTACATACATCAGAGGCCGTTATGCCATCACTGCATATCAGTAAAATTCATATTACATTGAAAGTGAAGCTGCCCCCGGAATTACTCGAGCGGCACCTGCCATCCTCGGCCGAGGTGGTGGGAGAGGCCTTAACCGAACAGGTGCTGGCGGCGGTTAAAAAACACCAGTTAAGTTATTTTCCGCCACTGGATTACCTGGAGAAAGCAGGTGATATAGATGCGGATCTGCTGGAAGCCACCGAAACCATCGCCTGGTTTGCCTGCAAA
>JBFFND010000557.1:0-1132 GCA_041563375.1 Gammaproteobacteria bacterium
CCAAGGTAGGACAAGCGACAAATCAAGCTTATTTATGCTTGCCCTAGCGATGGTTATAGTGCCTTGTGTGGAGCGATACTGGCTGCCATACACAGGCTGTTTGCGGTCTGTATGGATGGCTTGTACCGGGCGTTCTACCAGCGCATTAAATCAGTGCGTCGCTGTATATTCAGCCCAATACACTGTAAAATCGCGATTCGAAAAATTAAGCAGGTTGTCTTATGGCCGACGTGTCCGCCGGTTTACACATCGATTCCATCAGTTGCAGCAGGGGTTACAGGGACCTGTTTGAGGGGCTGTCCTTCAGTCTGTCGGCGGGACAGGTGCTGCGCGTGGAAGGCCGGAATGGCAGTGGTAAGACCAGCCTGTTACGGATTATGGCGGGGCTGGCCCAGCCGCTGCAGGGAGATGTGCTGTGGCAGGGGCGCAAAATCAGCCACCCGGAATCCGATTATTTCCAGCAGCTGATGTTTATTGGTCACCGACCCGGTATCAAGTTCGAACTGACGCCACTGGAAAACCTGGCCATGGCAGTGGCACTGAATGGCAGTAACGAGGCCATGAGCCTGGATGATGCGCTCTACCAGGTGGGCCTGTACGGCTTTGAAGACACCCCCTGTGCGCGCCTCTCGGCCGGGCAGAAACGCCGCGTAGCACTGGCGCAGCTGTATCTCAGTAATGCCCGGGTGTGGATCCTGGATGAGCCCTATACCTCGCTGGATGTGGCCGCAGTGGCAGTGCTGGAGCAGCGTTTTGTGCAGCACATCGAGCAGGGTGGGGTTCTGGTGATAACCTCCCACCAGCCGGTGAATCTCGACGCTGGCACACAATACCGGCTGCGGTTGCCGAATACACAGCTGGAGGCACTGCCATGACACCCTCTACCGGCAGCGCCTTTATGGCGCTGATCAAACGCGACCTGATGCTGTCCTATCGACACCGGAACGAGTTGCTGAATCCACTGCTGTTTTTTGTCATCGTGGTAACCCTGTTTCCGCTCGGTACCTCGCCGGAAAAAGAGCTGCTGCAAACCATGGCGCCGGGGGTGATCTGGGTTGCCGCGCTGCTCGCTGCCATGCTCTCGCTGGACAGCCTGTTCAAGGCGGATTATGAAGACGGCACCCTGGAACAG
>JBFFND010000558.1:0-1123 GCA_041563375.1 Gammaproteobacteria bacterium
CGAGTCTGCCGGTTACTGTCTGGTGGCATCCGCCAAACGTGATGATATGCGGCTGATTTCGGTGGTGCTGGGCACCAGCAGTGAAAAGGCGCGTGAAACCGCCAGCCAGTCGTTGTTGAGTTATGGCTTTCGTTTCTATGAAAGCAACAAGCTCTACAGTGCGGGCGAGTCGCTTAACAGCGCGCGCATCTGGAAAGGTGAAATCAGCGAGTTGAACCTGGGGCTTGAAAACGACCTCTATGTCACCATTCCTCGTGGGCAGTATAAAAACCTGGATGCGGAGATGGATGTCAGTGCCAATATCGAAGCGCCGGTGCAGAAAGGTCAGCAACTGGGTAATGTGGTGGTGACCTTTGAAGGTGAGGAGCTGGTATCGAAGCCCCTGATTGCATTGCAGTCGGTTGCCGAGGGCAGCTTTTTTCAACGCACCAAAGACCAGGTTATCCAGCTGTTTCAATAGCGTATAACTGCAGAATTCACTAGCTTACCCGGACACAATACATGTCGATTGTTTATTTAAATGGTGCCTACCTGCCACTGGAAGATGCCAAAATTTCTGTGCTTGATCGTGGTTTTTTATTTGCCGATGGCGTGTATGAAGTGATCCCGGCCTATGGTGGTCATCTGTTGCGTTTACAGGAGCATCTGCAGCGCCTGCAAACCAACCTGGATGCCATTCGCATGGATAACCCCCTGTCTAACCCGCAGTGGCAGGAAATATTGCAGCGTCTGCTGAATGAAAATACGGGCGAGGACCAGTCGGTATACCTGCAGGTGACACGTGGTGTCGCCGCAACCCGTAACCACGGTTTTCCCGAGGTGGTGACGCCCACGGTGTTTGTAATGAGCACACAGCTATCAAAGGTGGATAAGGAGCAGCTGCGCCCCGGTGTCTCGGCGATTACCCTGGACGATATCCGCTGGAAAGCCTGTAATGTTAAATCGATTTCACTGCTGGGGAATATCCTGTTACGCCAGCAGGCGCATGACCAGAATGCAGCAGAGGCGATTCTGATTAATGACGGTAAGGCGGTGGAAGGTGCCGCCAGTAATGTGTTTATCGTCAGGGACGGTGTATTGATTACACCACCCACCAGTCACTGCCTGTTGCCGGGTATCACCC
>JBFFND010000559.1:0-1119 GCA_041563375.1 Gammaproteobacteria bacterium
AGCCAGTTATTGGCATCACAGATTTCACGCAACTGTTGCAGGTAATCGGGGTCCGGAATATTGATGCCACCTTCGCCCTGAATCGGCTCCACCAGAATGGCGACCGTGCTATTGCTGTTGTTTGCAATCGCCCTGATCGCCTCTATGTCATTGTAGGGCGCACGGGTAAAGCCCTGTACCAGCGGTTCGAAGCCGGCCTGCACCTTACGGTTGCCGGTGGCGGTGAGGGTGGCCATGGTACGGCCGTGAAAGCTGCCTTCGGTGACGATAATCGACGGTGCTTTAATGCCTTGCTGGTGGCCATACAGACGGGCCAGCTTGATGGCGGCTTCATTGGCTTCGGCCCCGGAATTGGAGAAGAAAACCCGATCCATGCCCGCCACATCACACAGCTGGTCAGACAGGGTTAGCTGGTTCTGTATGCAGTAAAGATTGGAGGTGTGCAGTAATTTTTCCGCCTGTTGCTGAATCGCGCGGGTCACCGCCGGGTGTGCATGCCCCAGCCCGCAGACCGCGATACCCGACAGTGCATCGAGGTATTCGGTGCCATCGCTGGTATACAAACAGGCACCCTGGCCTCTGTCGAAACAGATATCGAGAGGTGCGTAGGTTTTCATTAAATGCTCAGATCCGCTCATAGTTGGGTTCGCCAAATCATATGCCGATGAAAGTGCCGGGCTTAGCCGTCACTGTTTTTTTAAATCCCCGAAAAAAAAAAAACGGCAGTGCTAAGCTGCCGTGGAAGGATTGATTATACTAAAGATCCGGTAGATAGCAAACTTATGCAAAGCCCGATATGGCAGTGTTTGCGCTGTGTTCCAGGCGGCTATTCAGTGTGCCTGGTGTGATAAAAAGTACATAAGGAAAAAGGAGGTATTAACGGGCTGTTAATAACAGGCTGTTAATAAAAAAGCGTGCAATAAAAAACGGCGGGACAGGCCCGCCGTTTTTATGACTGCTATTTAGCTCAGGCGGCTTAGAAGAACAGGCCGTGTCCCTGTGCGGTCATGGCCAGAATCATTGGCACTGACAGCAGTGTGTTGGTGCGTGAGGCCATCAGCGCCACGAATTTTGCACTGGCGATTGCGTCAGCACTGTGTTCCTTACCGTCCAGACCCA
>JBFFND010000560.1:0-1095 GCA_041563375.1 Gammaproteobacteria bacterium
CTCAACCGCAGCCTGTATGCGAAGAAAGTCAAAATCGAAAACATCGACCAGGTGGTGGGCGGTGATGTTTCGGTGACCCTGGAGCCGGAACCGATTCCACTAAAAATCAAGGTGATTATTCTCGGCAACCGCAACACCTATTACCTGTTGCATGAAATGGACCCGGACTTTCCCGAACTGTTTAAAGTGGAAGCAGACTTTGAAGAAGAGCTGCTGCGCGATGATGAAACCACATTAAAATATGCACGACTGATTGCATCAAGAGCACGCAAATTTAAACTCAGGGACCTGGATGCAGGTGCTGTGGCACGGCTGATTGAATTCAGCTCACGCCTGGCGAATGACAGCGAACGGCTGTCTGCCCGTCTGCGCACCATTGATGACCTGTTGATTGAAACCCAGTTCTGGGCCGAACAATTCCAGCATGAACTGATTACCGCAGAGGATGTACAGCAGGCGATTGATGCACAGATATACCGCACCAGCCGTGTACAGGAACTGATCCAGGACGACATTGAACGTGGCACATTGATGATTAACACTTCAGGTGAAGCCATCGGTGAGATCAACGGCCTGTCGGTGTTTGATATTGGCAAATACGGATTTGGCCAACCCTCACGTATCTCTGCCACGGTGCACCTGGGTGATGGCAAAATCATTAATATTGAACGTGAAGTAGACTTAAGTGGTTCGATTCACGACAAGGGTGTACTGATTCTGTCGGCGCTGATTGCCAGCCGTTACACCCGCGACACGCCCCTGTCCTTTTCCGCCAGCATTACCTTCGAGCAGTCTTACGGTCACATAGATGGCGACAGTGCATCGGTGGCCGAACTCTGTGTACTGATTTCCGCCTTGACCGGCCTGCCAATTCAACAGGGCCTGGCCATTACCGGTTCACTAAATCAACAGGGTCGTGTACAGGCAATCGGTGGTGTTAATGAAAAGATCGAAGGCTTTTTTGATGTTTGCCGGGCCAAAGGGTTAACAGGCGACCAAGGCGTAATCATTCCTGTCGCCAACGAGCGTCACTTGATGCTACGACAAGACGTGATCGACGCGGTAGCCGATGACCGGTTCCACATCTGGGCCGTC
>JBFFND010000561.1:0-1084 GCA_041563375.1 Gammaproteobacteria bacterium
TGGCACTGGAACAGGGACGACTGATGCTGGATCAGGCCCTTGAACGGGTACAGGCCGCCGGCATTGACATTGCTGAAAAACGCCAGCGACATGGTGCCCTGCTCGATACCTTGCTGGGATGGCAGGAACAGACCCGCCTGCTGGTGATGGGTAAACAGGGTGAACAGGGCGACAGCCTGGGTGAGCATATCGGTACCCACATCGAGAATGTGGTGCGCTCGGTGCACCGTCCGGTGCTGGTAACCACCGCGAATTATGTCGAGCCCAGACGCATTATGATTGCCTATGATGGCAGTGATACAACGCGTAAATGTGTTGAAATGGTCGCTGCCAGCCCGCTATTTAACGGCCTGCCCTGCCACCTGGTGATGATTGGCGATGACAATGACACACACCGTAAGCAACTGGCATGGGCACAGCAAACGCTCGAAATGGCTGGCTTTGAAGCGCCGGTGCATATAGAAGCCGGTGATGTAGAGGGCATTTTATGTGCATACCGTAAGCAGCATGAGATCGACATGATTGTAATGGGTGCCTACGGCCATTCCCGCATACGCCAGTTCTTTGTCGGCAGCACCACTGCCAACGTGGTGCGCCACGCCAATGTGCCGGTATTGCTTCTACGCTAACCGCCATTATAAATAATCATCAGTTGCTGGTTGCATTACTTACCTGTTATTGCAGTTCGTAAGCTGTCTAAACGATAAAGGCTTGATGAATTTTCGCAAGCTTCTCACTCCCCTCTGCACACTCAAAAATCCCTGGGGCCAGGTATATGTTCATGTATGCGATACAGGCTAAAACCCTCGTCATACAGGTTGGCGTGTTGTGTCGTACACAAACAGCTGAAAAGGCAACATAAAACCGCTTACATCAATACCAGATTGTCACTTTTATTGTTTTTACTATAAATATTTATCGAATTTATAAACTATTAAGTGTTTTAATATGTTTTGTGCCTATTAACTGAAGTTATACCGTAATAATAATAATAAAACACAGGTTTCTTGCTTTTTAAATTTCACCTCTTTATATTCGAACAATAACAATATTTGTGTGATTTCACACAGTTTCCAGGTGCAAA
>JBFFND010000562.1:0-1055 GCA_041563375.1 Gammaproteobacteria bacterium
GCATTGCTCACTATTCTCAAGCAGTTACCCGCCAGCCCCCGTGCCAGTTTTGTGATTATTCAACACATGGATGATGAGTTCAGCCAGGGCCTGGCGAACTGGCTGGATGAGCAGACCGATATTTCAGTCGAGATTGCACAGCCTCATACCCGGCCGGAACCAGGTCATGCCTATATGGCAGGCCGTAATGATCACCTGATTATCGATGAGGAAGGTTATTTCGCCTATACTCACGAACCAGCCAGCTACCCTTACCGCCCTTCGGTCAATACGTTTTTCGAAAGCGCAGTAGCGCACTGGCCTGGACGACTGATTGGCGTGTTATTAACCGGCATGGGACGGGATGGCGCAAACGGTCTATTATCCTTCTATAATCGGGGTATGTTGACCATTGCACAGAGCCAGCAAAGCTGTGCCGTTTACGGTATGCCCAGGGCAGCCTGTGAAGCGGGTGCAGTCAAAAAACAGCTAGATATAAACGAGATAGCAGCCGAGATTTTGAAACAACTGGATTAGTTTCCGGTAATAGCTACCTAACCCATAACACAGTATAACTATAAGTTTAAGCACATGAGCGAAGACACATCAGCCAACACGGATGCACAGATTCGTATTTTGTTAGTAGATGATCAGCCGATTATTGCCGAGGGTATTCGTCGGATGCTGGCCAGCGAATCGGATATGCAACTCACCTACACTGAAGACCCTGCACAGGCGATTGAAAAAGCCGTCGAAATTGACGCCACCATTATTCTGCAGGATCTGGTAATGCCGGATGCTGACGGCATGACCCTGTTACGTTTTTACAAGGCAAACCACGAAACCCGCGATATTCCGGTGATTGTACTGTCATCCAAGGAAGAGGCGGCCATCAAGAGTGAAGCCTTCAGTTACGGCGCCAGTGATTACCTGGTAAAACTGCCTGATGCCATCGAACTGATTGCGCGCATTCGTGCACACGCAAAAAACTATATTTTACAGAAAGAGCGGGACTCGGCATTTTTTGCACTGCGCCAGTTAAAAAAGCAGCTGGAAACCAGTAATAAAAAACTGCA
>JBFFND010000563.1:0-1032 GCA_041563375.1 Gammaproteobacteria bacterium
CCAGGTAGAAGGTGTCCTGCAGCAGCTTGATTTCTGCTTCACGCTCTTTCAGTTCACTGCGCAGGTTCTGGGTTTGCTGATTTTCTTGTGCCATCTAAATCTTATTGTGTCCGATTACAAAAGTCGGGACGTATAATTGTAGTATAAAACTTATGGTTTTTTTGCCGATATCAACACAAATGTCCGCTATATGTCCAGTCTGCTTGTGAGGATCTGGCGGCGGTTATGGTTAATGCATAAACGTCGCCTATCATGCCGGTAAAAAAGGCTAAATTGTTAAACCAGCGTTTAAATTGTTTTATGTGTTAATACATCGGCATCCCCAATAAGCTATATAAACAAATGCTAATGAATTTGAGTAATCTCAGCAGATTCATAAACGATGCAGACACAGCGGGCAGGAAGTTAATTCAGCACTGTCGATTTACCCGATTGCCCCTGGCTGGTTATACTGAAGGCCGTTTGTCGTGCAGGCAGCATTCATCAATAACACCAACACTCACAGGCTAATGTAAAGATAACTGAATATGGCGTTATTCACTGGCAGAACACACAATCACTTCAACCAGGGTTTATTAATATGAGTCAGCCGTTGTACGCCAATCCACTTTGCCTGCCCATCAGCCAGCTGCTGGAACAGGCTGGCCAGGGACTGAGTTTGTATGATCTGATCAAACAGCTGGAAGCCAGTGGACTGGATCTGCAGCAGATGGTACAGGGTGAAAATGATATAAACCTGACGAGTGAGCTGTTGCTGTTCAGAAAAAACTTTATCCTGATGAATGCATTGTATGAAATTCAGCGGGACTTGCAGGGCAGTGGTTACGGCCTGTATATCACCCCATTAAAAATCCTGCTTTATACGTTGCAGAATGACGACGCAGTCGATATTGCTGACAGCGGACTGAGTGCACTGGCAATCAGTGAAGCGGCTCGTAGTGACCTCGCGTTGAGTGAGTATTATCTTGACTGGCAGCACTATGCAGACACCGATCAGGCGGCGGTTGAGCAATTATTAGAGGGCTTCTGGCA
>JBFFND010000564.1:0-1018 GCA_041563375.1 Gammaproteobacteria bacterium
AACATTCTCTGCAAAAAAAACCTCATGGAACACCCTGTCATCGTCATCCAGCCGCACACAGTGGTTATTCGGATAACCGCGCTGTTTTAACATATCAAGGCACTCGAATGCTTCATTCCACTATTAAACATACAGAGGCGCCATAAAACCTGACAGCCATGCCACACTGTTAACCGGGCAGACCCCCTACGCATTTTATCACAGCCTGTTTTGAAAGCCCCTACCGGTAGCAGGTGAATTACCTAAAACCCACAGATGTTCTATAATTGTTACAGCACTAAATCAGGATACCAGACGGTATTTCATACCACCTGCCATTGATGGCACTGCGGCCAGCCAGCCACTGTTTTGACCGTCAGCCGCATTGACAACTGGCCATAGTGGCCAGGTGCAATCACTTTCCAGCAGGACACATTCAATTTGAAGCTCAAATTCGCCAGCCGTAATAAACACCACAACGCCGTGCGTAGCCTGCTGTCACAATATATATGGGTGGCTTCTCTGCTGGGCGCACTGGTATTACTCGGCACGGCCTTCGGCTATTTCAATGTCATTACCACATCCAGCAGCCTGCAAAATCGTGCTGAAACCACCTCACGCATCCTCGGCCTGACCGCCGAAATCCGTCGTTATACCAGTGAAGCCATACTCGCGGTACAGGCGTTTATGCTTGACCCCGACCAGAAGGCGCACCAGCAGCGCCTGCAACAGGCGATTGATCGTTCGCAGGTAATTCTGCAAATGATTGACGAAGAGCCCTTTATTCTGCAATCCAGCTTACAGCATTCGACACAGCAACTCGGTTTTGACCTGCAACGACTGCGCAACCTGTCAGAAGAGCTGTTTAAGGTTAGAACCTCGGCCAATATCCAGTACCCGGCGCTGGCGATCTCATCTGAAGTCATGCACCCGATTCGCAATGAAATCATCAGTATTCTTAATTTAACCATTCTTGAGTACCGGGAAGATCCCCAGCTGAGCATCAACTCCGAAGACTACCAGCTACTCAACGAAACCC
>JBFFND010000565.1:0-1011 GCA_041563375.1 Gammaproteobacteria bacterium
AGAAAAAATCCCGGCCCGGTGATTGCAGAGAATTACAAGGTGGCACCGCCACGCCGCGAACAGATGAAAGGTGATATGGAATCACTGATTCATCACTTTAAATTATTTACCGAAGGTTTCTGTTTACCTGCAGGCGAAGCCTATGCTGCGGTCGAGCACCCGAAAGGTGAGTTTGGTGTGTACCTGGTGTCCGATGGCGCCAACAAGCCCTATCGACTGAAAGTGCGTGCTCCCGGTTTTGCCCATCTATCTGCACTGGATGAAATGACCCGTGGGCATATGTTATCCGATGTGGTGGCGGTGATTGGTACACAGGATATCGTCTTCGGTGAGATTGACAGATAATTTACAGGTAATGGGAATGAGTACAACAAACAACGACAATTTATTATCTGCCCATACCATTGAAGAAATTGATGAATGGTTGAGCCGTTATCCGGCTGACAAAAAAAAATCGGCGCTACTGGCAGCCTTGCGCGCGGTGCAGCATCAGAATAACGGTTTTTTAACCGTGCCGCTGATGGATGCGGTGGCGGAATACCTCGAACTGGAAAAAATTGAAGTGTACGAGGTGGCCAGTTTCTATTCGATGTATGAGCTGGAGCCGGTGGCGCGACACAATGTGGCGGTTTGCACCAATATTTCCTGTATGTTAATGGGCTCCGACAGTATCGTTGATCACCTGCAGAAAAAACTCGGCATTAAACTGGGCGAGAGCACCGCTGATGGTCGTATTTATTTAAAACTGGAAGAAGAATGTCTGGCCGCCTGTGCTGGTGGTCCAATGATGCAGGTTGACCATAAATATTACACCGATCTCACTCCGCAAAAGGTGGATGAGATTATAGACGCGCTGGAGTAAGCATGGCCAACGAAGTTTGCTACGCAACCCTGCAATTTGATGACGAACAATGGTCGTATGAGAACTACCTGAAAATCGGTGGTTATCAGGCATGGCAGAAAATTCTCGACGAGAAACTGTCGCCAGACGATGTCGTCCAGATCGTCAAG